>NZ_LVCV01000319.1 GCF_001647195.1 Rhodococcus sp. EPR-157
TGCAAGAACGGCCAGGGGTTGGCGAGACTGTTGTCGTTGTGTGATTCGGCGGCGAAGTGGACGACCAGATCGGTCTTCTGCACCAGGCTGTCGACCAAGTCCTTGTCGGCGATGTCGCCTTCGACGAAGTCGATCTTGTCTGCGACGGGGGCGAGCGATGCCCGGTTGCCCGCGTACGTGAGGGCGTCGAGGACGGTTATCTCGACGTCAGGACGCTCGGCGACGGTCAGATGGACGAAGTTCGCGCCGATGAACCCGGCACCCCCGGTCACGAGCAGTCTCATGAGTGTGGAGTTTAGCCGCACTGTCCCTTCCGAGCCGATCCGCTCGTCGCACGGGCACACGACTCGGATGAGAAGCCGTATCGAATCCCGTCGCAGTGACCGCGCACGGTTCGGGTCGATCTGGGAGACTGCCGGGTATGCGGGGAATCATTTTGGCGGGCGGTACCGGGTCGCGTCTTCATCCGATCACGATGGGAATCAGCAAGCAGCTTGTTCCGGTCTACGACAAACCGATGATCTACTACCCGCTCTCGACGCTGATTCTGGCGAACATCCGCGACATCTTGATCATCACCACTGCGCAAGACTCCGAGCAGTTCCAGCGTCTGCTCGGTGACGGCTCGCAGTTCGGCATCAACCTCACCTACAAGGTCCAGCACACCCCGAACGGTCTCGCGCAAGCATTCGTCCTCGGTGCCGAACACATCGGGACCGAGGGTGCTGCTCTGGTGCTCGGTGACAACATCTTCTACGGCCCAGGGCTGGGCTCGCAGCTGGGTAGATTCGAGGCGATC
>NZ_LVCV01000320.1 GCF_001647195.1 Rhodococcus sp. EPR-157
GTCGGCGCGGGGGGAATACGAGATCACCGACGTCAACCGGCACTATCTCGATGCGGGCCGGTTGGCGGTGCAGGTGCTGCCGCGCGGGACTGCGTGGCTCGATACCGGTACCTTCGATTCGTTGCTCGATGCCTCCAACTATGTGCGCACCATCGAGCAGCGTCAGGGTCTCAAGATCGGGGCGCCGGAGGAAGTGTCGTGG
>NZ_LVCV01000321.1 GCF_001647195.1 Rhodococcus sp. EPR-157
AGGCAAAACACCGCGCGAGATTATGCGCTGCCTCAAACGTGCCATAGCCCGCGAAGTATTCGGCCTACTTGCACACCCACAACACGGTTGACATACATAGGAGCATCATTCGCACACTCTGAGTGACCGAAACAGACATCCGGTCACCGAAACGGGGGAGTGCAGCCGAATCGAACTACCGATCAGCGGCGGAACCACGCCTCGGGTACGCCACCGAGCGCGTGCTCGATACGCAGACGTGAGGTGTCGGCGAGGTTGTCGGGCAGGGCGTCGACGGCGAACCACTCGACAGCCAGATTTTCGTCGTCCGACACAGCAGCGGTGCCGGACACATGCCGTGCGAGGAACGTGATGTCCAGGTATTGAGCGACGTCGCCGTTCGGGTAGGTGATCTTCTCGGTGACGTCGACGCTGGTCAGTCGCACCAGTTCGGCTTCGATGCCGGTCTCCTCGTCGATCTCGCGCAACGCCGCGGGGCCGGGTTCTTCGCCGGGTTCGAGGATCCCGGACACGACGGCCCACATGCCGTTGTCGCGGCGTCGGGTCAGGAGTATCCGGCCGTCGTCACCGAGGATCACTGCGCTGACCCCGGAGAGCCAGAGCGGGGACGTGCCGACCTTGCTGCGAAGTGCCAGAACGAATTCGGGGATCGGCATGTCAGGACACGTACGCGTTGAGCGAGTTCGTCACATCCGCAAGGATTGCCCTCGCTGCGATCACCCCGCTACCGGACCACACGGTGTCGTTCACAACGAAGATGCGACCGTCCTTCGCCGCGCCGAGGCCCTCCCAGGCGTCGCTCGTCATGACACTCTTGCCGAAGCTCTCGCCGTCGTCTCCGTCGAATCGGACGTAGACGATGTCGCCTTCGGCACCTGCGACGTCGTCGGCGGGAACTGTTGTAGCAGCGTCGCGTTGCGACGGTGGACGCTGTACCCCGATCTCGTCGAGTACTTCGCCGGCAAAGGACGACCGGCCGTCGGTGACGATCGAGTCCGGAAGGAATCGGACGACGGACGCCTGAGTCTGGTTCGCGTTGACATCTCGGCCGACCTGCTCGGCGTCAGCGCTGAAGCGAGCCAACTCATCGAACGCGGTGCCACCGCGGCCGAGGGCGGCCGCTGATTGCAGGAATGCACCTTTCCAGCCGTCCTCGGTGGAGGTGAACACGGTAGGGGCGATATCCGTCAGGGAGCCGTACAGCTCGGAGCCCAAGGAGTCCGAGCCGATGATGAGATCCGGTTCGAGCCCGACAATTGCATCGATGTCGGGCGCACCGACCGTCCCGACTGTGGGGATCTCCGCAATTCCTGTGCCCAGGTACAGTTCCTGGTCGCCG
>NZ_LVCV01000322.1 GCF_001647195.1 Rhodococcus sp. EPR-157
ATCGAGTGCCCGATCCGGCCACGATGGTCGACGAGAGCGAGAAGCTCGCCGCCGAGAAGGCCTTGCAGTACATGGGACTGGAGGCGAACACGCCGCTTCGCGAGGTATCCGTCGACACGGTGTTCGTCGGATCGTGCACCAACGGCCGAATCGAAGATCTCCGCGCCGTGGCCGAGGTGCTCGACGGCCGCACCGTCGCGGACAGTGTCCGAATGTTGATCGTCCCGGGTTCGATGCGTGTGCGAGCGCAGGCCGAGAAGGAGGGCCTGGGCGAGATTTTCACGGCCGCCGGCGCAGAATGGCGTCAGGCCGGCTGTTCGATGTGCCTCGGTATGAATCCCGATCAGCTCGCTGTGGGGGAGAGGTCGGCGTCGACGTCGAACCGAAACTTCGAGGGGCGCCAGGGCAAGGGCAGCCGGACTCATCTGGTTTCACCGTTGGTGGCGGCCGCTACTGCGGTGCGCGGAACGTTGTCGTCCCCATCAGATCTTGACTAGACCAACTTCTGGAAGCTGTACCGATACCCGCCGAACGTAGGAGAATATTTCGATGGAAGCCTTTACCCGGCATAAAGGAATCGGCGTCCCGCTGCGGCGGTCCAATGTCGATACCGATCAGATCATTCCCTCTGTCTACCTGAAAAGGGTGACGCGCACGGGATTCGAGGACGGACTCTTCGCCGAGTGGCGCAACGATTCCGATTTCGTCCTCAACGTCGCGCCGTACGACAAGGGTTCGGTACTCGTTGCCGGTCCCGATTTCGGAACCGGGTCCTCCCGGGAGCACGCGGTGTGGGCGCTATCGGACTTCGGTTTTCGCGTTGTCATCGCCTCCCGGTTCGCCGACATCTTCCGCGGGAACGCCGGAAAAGCCGGTCTGCTGGCGGCCGAAGTCGACCAAAGTGACGTCGAATTGATCTGGAAGGCTCTCGAGGAACAGCCAGGTTTGGAAATTCTCGTCGACCTGGAGGCGAAGACGGTGACGGCTGGAACCTTGGTGGTGCGCTTCGCCATTGACGACTACACCAGGTGGCGCCTGCTGGAGGGTCTGGACGACATCGGATTGACATTACGCCAGGTAGAGGCCATTGCGGAGTACGAAAAGTCAAGGCCGTCATGGAAACCTGCAACCCTCCCCGGGCGTATCGAGGAGCCCTCGGAGGGGTAGCAATTTCGTCCTCCGACACGCATTGTGGCGCTAAATCATTCCGCCACGCCGAATGAGAATTGGCGTGGCTCATAGACTCTTGACGTCTTGGGGTTTACCGTTGTAGTAGTCGGTCCGACGATGGGCCACAATATTGCGGAGGAAATCCATGAACAAGGCAGAGCTGATTGACGCCCTGACCGAGAAGTTGGGGTCTGACAGGAGGAGCGCCACAGAGGCTGTCGAGAACATCGTCGACACCATCGTGCGCGCCGTCCACCGTGGCGAGAGCGTCACCATCACGGGATTCGGTGTGTTCGAGCAGCGTCGTCGCGCAGCTCGCGTCGCTCGTAACCCCCGCACCGGCGAGACCGTGCGCGTGAAGCCGACCAATGTTCCGGCATTCCGTCCCGGCGCTCAGTTCAAGGCGGTCATCGCGGGCGGCCAGAAGCTTCCCGCCACCGGCCCTGCTGTCAAGCGTGGATCTGCTTCGGCTCCTGCCAAGAAGACTGCGGCAGCGAAGAAGACCGCCGCCAAGAAGGCAGCAGTCAAGACCACCGCACGCAAGACCACTGCGGCCGCGAAGAAGGCGGCTCCCGCCAAGACGACGCCGCGCAAGACAGCTCCGGCGAAGACTGCAGCCAAGAAGGCGGCTCCCGCCAAGACGACGGCCCGCAAGACGGTGGCCAAGAAGGCTCCGGCCAAGACCGCGGCCAAGAAGACCACCACGACTGCAGCAGCGGCCAAGAAGGCTCCGGCGAAGACCGCGGCCAAGAAGACCACTACGACTGCAGCAGCGGCCAAGAAGGCTCCGGCGAAGACCGCGGCCAAGAAGACG
>NZ_LVCV01000323.1 GCF_001647195.1 Rhodococcus sp. EPR-157
GCGGGGCCTTGTTCGTGCTGAGACTCGGTTCAGCTACCGGCAGGGGTCGGCGGTAGTGGACTGGCCAGATGATCGGCAGCGAGCAGCTTTCCGTCTCGAAGGGACAGCACCCACACACTGCCTTTGCGATTTCGGTTCGGGGGAAGCGTGACGCCGTCGCGGTCCGCCCACCATTGCAGAAGATCGGGAATTACCTTGCCCTGACTGCAGATCGTCTGGACGCCCCCGAGACCAGCGATGTCGAGCGCTCGCTGCCGGGCCTCCTGGGGAGCGTCCCAATAGCCTTCCTCGGACAGCAGTGGCTCCAGCGTGATCTGAACGGAAAGGGAATCTGCCAACGGTTGAACCGTCTGAACACACCGGCGTCGGTTGGCCGCGTGTACCGAGTCGGCGCCGAATGCGGACAGTTGAGAAACCAAGGCGGCCGCCTGAGCCTCACCTACGGAATCGAGCGGCCGTAAGGCATCGTCGCCCTTGTATCGCGAGCGTCGCCCGGCATTGGCGTGACGGACGAGCAGGACGGTCTCGGTGTCGACGGGTTGCTTGAGAAACCGGCGGAGAATCTTGTGGTCCATCGGGTAGGACAGCTGATGCACGGCTTCCTTGGGTGGTACCCAACGTAGTTCGTCGACTTCGGCGTTCGGCTCGAATTTTCCGTCCTCCGCCTTCGCCGCCCAATAGTCGACCTTCTTCATCTTGCGATGTCCTGGAATCGGATAGGTCACAGTGGAGAGGTAGCGACCGAGGCGCGAATCGAACCCGGTCTCCTCCGCTACCTCTCGGACGGCTGCATCGACCGACGTCTCACCTGGATCGATCTTGCCCTTGGGGAACGACCAATCGTCGTACTTCGGACGGTGGACGATTGCAACCTGCATCTCGTTGTCACCGTCGGGAGAGTTTCGCCACAAGACGGCTCCGGCGGCGAATATGTTTGCACGCAAGGGTTTGTCGCCGCCCGACATCAAGACGCCTGGTTCCGCCGGCTGCGCATCAGTTCACCCTGGTGCTCGCGGACGCTTTCGCCCTGAGCCGGCGACGCCGCCCATCCGCCATCGGGTCGCAGAATCCAGCATCGGGTTGTCGGGTCGAGCGCCGATTCGAAGATGTCGTGCAGCTGGGCGGTCAGACGTGGATCTTTGACCTGCGCCATGACCTCTACGCGGCGGTCGAGGTTTCGGTGCATCATGTCGGCGCTGCCGATCCAGAACTCGTCCGCGCCGCGGAAATTGAGGACGCGTGAGTGCTCGAGGAAGCGGCCGAGGATCGATCGAACTTCGATGTTCTCACTCAATCCAGGCACACCCGGCTTCAGCGCACAGATTCCGCGGACCACGACCTCGACCGGCACTCCGGCCGCGGACGCGCGGTACAGCGCGTCGATGACCTGTTCGTCGACGAGCGCGTTGGCCTTGAGTCGGATTCCCGCCTCGCGTCCCGCCTTCAGATACTCGACTTCCGCCTCGATGCGTTCGATGATGCCGCGACGCACACCATATGGAGCGACGAGAAGGTTGCGGTAGCTGGTCTTGCGCGAATAGCCGGTCAGCGAATTGAAAAGGTCGGTCAGATCGGCGCCGATCTCGGGCGAGGAAGTCAGCAGGCCCACATCCTCGTAGATTCGAGCTGTCTTGGGGTTGTAGTTGCCCGTTCCGATATGGCAGTAGCGGCGAATGACCGATCCCTCGCGCCGCACGACCAGGCACGTCTTGCAGTGCGTCTTCAAGCCGACGAGACCGTACACGACATGGACGCCTGCCTTCTCCAGCTTTCGCGCCCATTCGATGTTGGCCTGCTCGTCGAAGCGCGCCTTGATCTCGACGAGTGCAACCACCTGCTTACCTGCGCCGGCAGCATCGACGAGCGCGTTGACGATCGGTGAGTCTCCGGACGTGCGATACAGGGTCTGCTTGATCGCCAGTACCTGTGGATCTGCTGCAGCTTGCTCGATGAACCGCTGCACACTGGTGGAGAAGGAGTCGTACGGGTGATGGACAAGCACGTCGCCATCCCGCAGCGTCGAGAACACGCTCTTGGGTGTCTCGCGCTCGCCGAAAGCCGGATGTGTCGCTGGAACGAAAGGTGCGTCCTTGAGCGTTGGCCTGTCGACGCCGTACACCTGCCACAGGCAGGACAGATCGAGCAACCCTGGCACCTGAATCACATCGCCCGGATCGACGTCCAGCTCGCGCAACAGCAGTTCGAGCATGTGCTCGGTCATGTCGTCGGCGATCTCGAGCCGAACCGGAGAGCCGAACCGGCGTCGTGCCAGCTCACGCTCGAGCGCTTGGAGCAGATCTTCGTCCCGGTCCTCTTCGACCTCGAAGTCGGCGTTACGGGTGATGCGGAAGGCGTGGCTCTCCACCACGTCCATTCCAGGGAAGAGC
>NZ_LVCV01000324.1 GCF_001647195.1 Rhodococcus sp. EPR-157
CGATCGACGTTGTCGGGAACCTTCACACGTGCGAAGTGCTCGCCCGAGGTGGCGTAATCCTTCACTGTGACAGCGAGATTGAGGCTGAGACCGCTGATGTAAGGGAACGGGTGCGCTGGATCGACCGCAAGCGGGGTGAGGACCGGAAACACTTGCTCGTGGAAATAGGTCGACAGTCGACCGCGTTCGTCCGAGTCGAGATCGGACCAGCGAATGATCTCGATGCCGACCGCGGTGAGCTCCGGAAGAATGGCGTCGAGCAGAACACGGGCGTGACGGCGCGCCAGTTCCTGAGTGCGTTCACCGATCAAGGCGAGTTGCTCACGAGGGGTGAGACCGTCGGCCGATCGTACGGACAGACCGGTTTCGTCGCGACGTTTGAGGCCGGCGACGCGAACCATGTAGAACTCGTCGAGATTCGAGGCGAAGATTGCCAGGAACTTCGCACGCTCCAGCAGTGGGAGAGAGGAGTCCTCAGCGAGTGCAAGTACTCGTGAATTGAAGTCCAGCCAGCTCAATTCGCGGTTCAGATAACGGTTTTCGGGTAACGCCTCTTTGGCGTCGGGAGCGTGCGGTTCAGTTGCCGCAGGAAGCGCGGCCGGACTCGAGGTCGAAGTCGTGGCCGGCGGCGGACTTATCGGACCGTCATCGGTGCGATGTCCCGGGGCTGTCGTTGCGGCGGAGTCGGCTTCTGTTTCGCTGTTGCTCACCGCTCGATCATCCCCTATAGCCGTGACCGGTGAAACTCGGATCGATGAATTGTGTCCGACTCGCTCGCCGCGGTCGAGTCGACTACCACCCCAGCGACCGCAGAACTGCGGCGGTTGCCTGCCCGACGCCGAGGATGTGAGCCTCCCGCACATCGTCGATGGTGTCGACGTCGAGCCGGAGACCGGGCCAGTGTCCGTCGAGATCGTATGCGCCCGACTCGCGGTGCCGCCGCGCCGAGGACGGTCCGAACAGCGGTGCGAACTCACCGGACGACCCGTCGACGATCAAGGCGGCAGTGCCCGTTCCGTGATGATCGCTCACGACGGACCTCGCATGCCCACGAGCCGCGAGGTAGGCCTGCGCCAGCTCGGCGGTTCGGAGGGCAGGAAGGTCCGCCTGCAAAGCGATGATGTCGTCACTTCCCTCGGCGCGCACTATCGAGGCCGCCGCCTCGAAGGCCGAGTTGAGTCGCGCAACGGAGTCCAAGGGTGTTCGGTCACACGGTTCCTTCACCACCCGGGCGCCCAAGTCGACTGCGGCGGCGGCTATGGAAGGATCCGGCGTGACGACAGTGATGGCCGAGACGGCATCGACCGCGCGCGCGGCGACGACGGTGTCCCGGAACATTGCAGCGACCAGTCGGGCGCGGTCGATGTCGGCGAAGGCATCGGCCAGACGCGTCTTGGCTGCGGCGAGATCCTTGACTGCGATCACCACGTGCGCGGTACTCATGAGCTCGATCCTGCCAGCGGTACTGCAGCCGTCACCGTTCGACCTCGGCGGGCGAGGCGGGACGTTAGTGTTGGGCGGCGGTCCGTGGGCTTTCGAGGTGTCCACGTACTCGGGTGGGTCAGTGAGTGGACGAATCGACGAAGGTGGCTTTCGATGACCAGAGCAGCGGTACTCGGTTCCGGATCCTGGGGGACGGCGTACGCCAAAGTGTTGGCCGACGCAGGCACCGACGTGACGATGTGGGCTCGGCGGTCCGAGCTCGCCACCGCAATCGCCGAAGGACACGAAAACCCCGACTACCTACCCGGCATCACTCTGCCCGACAACATCACCGCCACCAGCGATCCCGAACGCGCTCTCGAGGGTGCCGACATCGTGGTTCTCGCGGTTCCGTCGCAATCGCTCCGAGCCAACCTCGCCGAGTGGACCGACTCGATTCCGAAAGACGCCACTCTGCTGAGCCTTGCCAAAGGAATCGAGACCGGAACGCTGCTGCGGATGAGTCAGGTCATTGCACAGGTGACGGGTGCCGATCCAAGCCGAATCGCATCATTGTCGGGGCCGAACCTGGCACGCCCGATCGCGGAGGGCCAGCCGGCCGCGACAGTCATCGCCTGTTCGGATTCCCGGCGTGCACTCGAGGTTCAGAAGGCTTGTGCCACAGGATACTTCCGGCCTTACACCAATACAGACGTGATCGGCTGCGAGATCGGTGGAGCGTGCAAGAACGTCATCGCGCTTGCGTGCGGCATGGCCAGCGGGGTGGGGTACGGGGAGAACACCCTCGCCTCGATCATGACGAGAGGACTCGCGGAGATAATTCGACTCGGCACGGCGCTCGGCGCGAAACCCGCGACGCTGGCCGGCCTCGCGGGCGTCGGGGATCTCGTTGCGACGTGTACGTCCACGCTGTCGCGGAATCGAACCTTCGGCGAGCGTCTGGGGGCAGGCGGATCGATGGAGAGCGCCCAGGAAGCCGCACACGGACAGGTCGCCGAGGGCGTGAAGTCGTGCACCTCGGTGCGCGCGCTTGCCGAGAGCTACGACGTCGAGATGCCGTTGACCGATGCCGTCCACCGGGTGTGCCACGAGGGGCTGTCCGTCCCCGACGCCGTAGGGCATCTCCTCGGACGCAGAATCAAGCCCGAGTAGCACCGACGGAGTAGTTCGGCCAAGGGCGACGGGTCGCGCTCGAAGATCGCTCGGACGGTACGGTGGGTCACCGTGAGTCGATCCCGTATCAAAGTTGCCGTGATCTTCGGCGGACGAAGCAATGAGCACGCGGTTTCCTGCGTCTCCGCAGGCAGTGTGCTCCGGCACATCGACCCCGAGCGCTACGACGTCGTGCCTGTCGGCATCACGAAGGAGGGCGCGTGGGTGCTCGGAGCGCAGGACGTCGCTGAACTCGCCATCCACGGCCGAGTGCTGCCGAGTGTGGACAAGAACTCGACGGCGCTGACCTTGTCCGCCGATCCTGGCCGGAAGGGCGCACTGCTCTCGTTGGGCGACGATGACGCAGGCTCGGTCCTGTCCTCGGTCGACGTCGTATTTCCGTTGCTGCACGGTGCATACGGTGAGGACGGCACGGTTCAAGGGCTACTGGAACTTGCAGGGGTCCCGTATGTCGGACCGGGCGTCCTTGCGAGCGCGGCCGGTATGGACAAAGAGTTCACCAAGAAACTCCTTGCGGCCGAAGGGCTTCCCGTCGGCCGACAGGTTGTGCTCAGGCGTGGTGTCGAGTCCCTGACTGCCGAGCAGAAGGAGCTGCTGGGCCTACCGGTGTTCGTCAAACCCTCTCGAGGGGGATCCTCCATCGGGATCAGTCGCGTCAGCAGTTGGGATCGACTGGCCGGTGCGATCACGCATGCTCGCGTCCACGATCCGAAAGTGATCGTCGAGGGCGCAATCACGGGTCGTGAGGTCGAATGCGGAGTGCTGGAGTTCCCGGACGGTTCCGTGCGCGCGAGCGTTGTCGCCGAAATCCGCATGCGCGACGCCCCGGTGGACGATCACGCGTTCTACGACTTCGACAGTAAGTACCTCGACGACGTCTGTGAATTCGACGTTCCCGCGGTTCTCTCTCAGGACATCAGCGACGAGATCCGCCGGATCGCCGTGGACGCGTTCCGAGCGTTGGATTGCCAGGGTCTCGCCCGCGTCGACCTGTTCGTCACCGAGGACGGACCGATCATCAACGAAATCAACACCATGCCCGGCTTCACCTCGATCTCGATGTTCCCGAAGATGTGGGATGCCGCGGGAGTCGACTACCGCACTCTGATCGACACGCTCATCGAGACGGCATTGGCGCGCGGCACCGGGCTCAGATAGCCGACGTCACTGCAGAGGTGCAGGGTCGAGCGCGGTCTGCGGCAACGCTCCCGCGATGGAGTTCGATGCGTCCTGCAGCGGGGTAGGTCCGGAACCGCCGGGAACCGTCAGTGCCACATAGACCGGTCGGTCGACGGTGTACCAGGTACTGGCATCGATTCCTGTGTCGGCTCCCGATACCTCGAACCACTGAACACCGTTGATCACCTGAAGCGCGGAGGCCACGTCGAATCCGGCTGGACGAGGCAGACCGCATCGAAGAACTATCGCCTCGGACACATCGTCGTCTGGGGCGTACGCGCGAGCGCCGGCCGGTGCGGGATCCACGAGTTCGGCCTGGGTGTAATCGCCAAGGGCTTCGGGAAGCGCGTCCAGCAGTGTCACGCAGTCCGAACTCTCCGCAGCGGGAGCATCGACCGGCCCGAGTGCCTCCGGGGGGCGTGTTGCGTCACCGGACACCGTGACGGCGGCGACGATGACCCCGACCAGCAACGCGATGGGCAAGGCCACGGCCGTGGCGATGACGGCCGGGTGACGCCGCTCGGACGACTCGGGTTCCGGCGATGGGGCTTCGATTGTCATCATCTTCCGCTCGGATATAGAAGGACAGGCGGTCGTGTCAGGCGGGGATCTCCGCGACCTGACACGTCAACGTCCGGGTGATCGTGTCGACTTTCTGTACGCGAGCGACGATTGCGGTCAGTTCGTCCTCGTCCTCGGCCACGATACGGACGACGACGTCGTACGGCCCGAGCACGGCCTCTGCCGATTCGACTCCACGAACGTCGTGCAGCGCCGATGCGACCAGAGCGGATCGACCCACCTCTGTCTGTACGAGGATGAACGCTTGCACCATCGTCGGCCCTTTCCGAATGTCCCGGCAGTACCCGAAGGTAGTGTCGCGGTGGTCTCGCATTCCGGGCGTCTTCGCACCCGACAAGCGCGGTTGTCGGTAAGAAGGTACCGCAGCGGTCGAAGTCGCTCCGCGCGAGAGGGGAGCCAGGTGGTCACAACGGAAAAGAGGAAGAACATCGACATCGGTGCTGACCGAGACGAATCCCACAGTCCGACGGTCGCTGAGGTCGGGGAGTTCGGCGTGATCGACCGTTCGACGAGCGGCCGGATCCAATCGAGCCACACGATCCTCGGGCCGGGCGACGACGCTGCAGTCGTTGCCGCTGCAGACGGTCGAGTGGTCGCGACGACGGATATGTTGGTGGAGGGCAGGCACTTCCGGCTCGATTGGTCGAGCCCGATCGACATCGGACGGAAGGCCGTCGCGCAGAACGGGGCCGACATTTCGGCCATGGGGGCTCGCTGCACCGGATTTCTCGTTGCTCTCGGGTGCCCCGCAACCACGTCGGTGGAGGTGACGGACGGTCTGTCCGAGGGTCTCTGGCGCGAGGCGCAACGCGCCGGTTGCTCGATCATCGGCGGCGATCTCGTCCAGTCCGAGGAGCTCGTGATTTCCGTCACCGCACTCGGTGATCTCGAAGGACGGCCTCCGGTGCTGCGGTCGGGCGCACGCCCGGGTGATGTCGTCGCCGTCGTCGGACACCTCGGTTGGTCGGCCGCTGGTCTCGCAGTGCTCGAATCGGGTCGGACGGGGCATGCGGTACTCGTCGACGCTCACCGAGTGCCGACACCCGAGTACGAACAAGGTGTATCCGCTGCACTGGCGGGAGCTACCTCGCTGACCGATGTGTCCGACGGCCTCGTCGCCGATCTGGGCCACATCGCGCAGGCCTCCTCGGTCTCGCTCGACCTGAACAGTGCACTGTTGGACATTGGAGACGAAATCGTCTCTGCCGCAGCAGATTTGGGCGTGCCTGTCCTGTCCTGGGTTCTGGGCGGAGGCGAAGACCACGCGTTCGCTGCGACGTTTCCCCAGACGGCACGGATTCCTGACGGCTGGACGGTGGTGGGACACGTGGCAGGTCCTTCGGTGTCGCCGACGGTGACAGTGGACGGAGCGCCGTTCTCCGGTTCCGCCGGATGGTCCAGCTTCGACGGGAGCACCTCGTGACTGCGAAACCGCTGCAGGACATAGTCGAAAAAGGTTGGGCCACAGCGCTGGAACCGGTAGAGGAACAGATAGCGGCCATGGGGGAGATGCTCCGCGCGGAGCTGGAAGCCGGGCGTAGCTACCTCCCGTCGGGCGAGAACGTGCTTCGCGCATTCACCCGACCGTTCGACGACGTCAGGGTATTGATCGTCGGGCAGGATCCGTACCCGACTCCTGGGCACGCGGTCGGGTTGAGCTTCTCGGTCGCGCCCGACGTCCGGCCAGTTCCCCGCAGTCTGGCCAACATCTTCAAGGAGTACACCACCGATCTCGGGTTCCCGACTCCATCGAACGGTGATCTCTCGCCATGGGCCGATAAGGGTGTGCTGTTGCTCAACCGCGTTCTGACGGTGCAACCCGGTGCTGCGGGGTCGCATCGCCGGAAGGGGTGGGAAGCGGTGACGGAGCAGGCGATTCGAGCTCTCGTGGCGCGAGGTGACAGGGACGATGCGGCCGGATTGGTTGCCATTCTGTGGGGCCGCGATGCTGCCACGCTCAAACCGATGCTCGGTTCGACGCAGTGCATCGAGTCGGTGCATCCGTCACCGCTCTCGGCGTCGCGCGGCTTCTTCGGATCGACACCGTTCAGTCGGGCCAACGAATTGCTCGTCGCGGGAGGTCACGAACCCATCGACTGGAGACTGCCGTAACCGGAGATCTACGAGAAGTCGGGTCGACGCTTTTCCACGAAGGCGTCGACTCCTTCGCGTCCGGTCGGACCGTCGGCGGCCGCGGCAATCGACGCGGCCTCGGCATCGAGTTGCTCTGCCAGAGAGTAGGCGTCGGACTTCTGCAGTAGTGCCTTGACGCCCTCGAACGCAACGGTCGGTCCGGCAGCAAGGGTACGGGCAAGGCGCTGCGCCTCGCTGACGATGATGTCGTCACCGACCAGCCGACTGAGAATTCCGAGTCGGACAGCTTCCTCGCCGTGCAGGACCGAATCGCTGAGCAGAATATCGCGGGCGCGAGCCGGTCCGACGATTCGCGGAAGTGTCCATGTCAGACCACCGTCCGGGGTCAGGCCGATGCCTGAATACGCCGGGCGCAATTTGGTCGAGCGGCCACCGATCGCAACATCGGCGTGGCATACCAAGCTCATTCCTGCGCCGGCTGCCCATCCCTGGACACCGGCGACGACAGGAACGGTGCACGCGGCAAGTTCGATCACGAATCGATGGAACTCGTCGGCCACACCTCGCACGTAGGTTCCACGATCGGGGGCGGCTGCGAAAGCTCGGACGTTTCCGCCCGCGCAGAAATTGGCACCCGAGCCGATGAGAAGTACGGCACCGGCGGTCAGTTCTCCTGCATCGAGCGCCTGCAGTGCGTGCGCTCCGTCCACCATGGCGGCGCCGCTCAGTGAAGTGCCGGCCGCGTCTGTCGCTACGGTGATCTGCAGTACTCCGTCGACGAGGTCGACCGTTCCGGTGCTTTCGAAAGTTGTCACGATTTGCACTGTAACGTGTGGCCGCCGGCGACCGTCACAACGGTATTCCCTACCTCTGTCGCGAACAAAACTGTGCCCCGCGACCAGGTTCGGTCGCGGGGCACAGTTCTGTACTCGTTCTCGGGGGCAGGTATCAGCCCCGAACCACCTTGCCTGCCTTGAGGCAGGAAGTGCAGACGTTCATGCGCTTGGAGTTGCCGGGGGCAACCTGAGCGTGAACGGTCTGGATGTTCGGGTTCCAACGACGGTTGGTCCGTCGGTGCGAGTGCGAGACCGACTTACCGAAGCCGGGCCCTTTGGCGCATACGTCGCAGACGGCAGCCATAGTCGCGAACTCCTTGATAGATGATTGAGCATTAACATGAGGGCGGTTGCGCCAAGAACGAGACGCACATCAGCACGCCGCTCCTCTTAGGGCAACCCTGCAAGAATAGCGGCGTACCCGGATTTCACCAAACCGCCACCTGAAGTGGTGGCTGAACGGCCTCCGGGACTGTTCGAGTCTAGGCTTGCTGTGGCCGAATCGAGGGGGACGGGGGTCGTGACGGACATGGGTGAGGTGGTCGACCGTCAGGTATCGGTGGCGGTGACGGAACTGGGCGCAGATGAGCTCCGGCAGTGGGCCTATCGCTGTGTCGACGGTCTCACCGACCGCCGCGAGGAGATCAACGAACTGAACGTGTTTCCCATACCGGATTCCGATACGGGCACGAATCTGGTGTTCACCGTGCGATCCGCAGTCGAGTGCATGCGAAGTGCAGGCCCGGACGCCGATCTTGCCGCCGTTGCCTCGAGTCTCGCTCGAGGTGCGGTGGCGGGAGCCCGTGGCAACTCCGGTGTCATCGTGTCTCAGGTGATGCGCGCGCTGGCCGAGGAATGCCGCAGCGGCCGCCTCGATGGTCCCGGTGTGGCGCGCGTTCTCGGCCGGGCATCGAACCTCGTCGTCGAGGTCGTCAGCGTTCCCGTGGAGGGGACCATCGTGACGGTCCTGGCCGTCGCAGCCGAGGCGGCTGCCGAGGCGGCTGCCGAGCCGGCGGGATCCGATCTCGCTTCGGTCGTGCATCGCGCGAGTGAGTCCGCTTCGATGGCACTCGATCGGACACGATCGCAATTGTCGGTCCTCGATGCCGCGGGTGTCGTCGATGCCGGTGCTCTCGGGCTCGTCATCATGCTCGATTGCTTCTCGGCCGTGGTGACAGGAACGCTGCCCACTCGTCCGCGCTACCACCGCGCCATCGTCGCTTCGCACCCGACGAAGTTTCGATCGGTGACGGATGCCGAGCATCACCATCATGGCGCATCGTCGATAAATGGTTACGAGGTTCTCTACCGAGTGACGGACATCGGCGAGGACGACGTAGTGGCGCTGCGGTCTGCACTCACCGAACTGGGTGACTCGACGGTGGT
>NZ_LVCV01000325.1 GCF_001647195.1 Rhodococcus sp. EPR-157
TGCACGACATTCGCATCGACGCGCTGAGCACGGTGGGCTGCGTGGACGGGCTGTCTACGACGGAAAGCAACGACGTTCACGGGAGAGACATTCTTGCCGTCGTCGCAGGCGACGGCGCCGAGCAACTCTATGTGGGCGAGGGTGCCGCTGTACTTCGGTGCGACACGAGAAGGATCGGCACGGCAGAGCTGTGCGATGCCATCCTGCGCTCCGAACACTCGGAGGTGCTCGTCCTTCCCAACGGTGCGCTCTCCGCTCAGGAGCTGGTCTCGGTGTCCATCGCCTCGCGCACCGCGGGCAAGGACGTTCTCATGCTTCCCTCCTCGTCGATGGTTCAGGGTTTGGCGGCGCTCGCCGTACACGACCCGTCGCGGGCCGCGGTGGACGACGCCTTCGCGATGTCCGAGGCCGCGGCGGGCACGCGCTGGGCATCGCTGCGGATCGCGAACGAGATATCCCTCACGTGGGTGGGAATGTGCGAGCCTGGCAACGGCCTCGGTCTGGCGGGCCGTGAGGTAGTGGTGATCGGTCAGGACGTGCTCGCGGCCGGCCGCGCCCTGCTGGATCAATTGTTGTCGGTGGGTGGTGAGATGGTGACGATGCTGCACGGCGAGCCGGTGGCCGGACATCCCGATCCGGCGGACGTTGTCGAAGGACTGTCGGTCTACGTCGCGGATCGTCATCCTGGTATCGAAGTGGTCGTCTATGCAGGCGGACAGCCCGGAGACGTGGTGCAGCTCGGCGTCGAATGACCTGCATCAGTAGTGGGCGGTAGTAGCGGGCGGTAGTAGTGGAAGGACAGGGCGAGCAACACGATGGTCGGCTTATCGGATCGACTCGACGTTGTCCTGGGCAAGAAGGTCGCGGAACCTTTGGCGGAGCTGTTCGAGCTGCTGACCGTCGAGGATCTCTTGCGGTACTACCCGCATCGATACATGACGCAGGGCGCGGAACTGACTGAAAAAGAACCGCCCGAAGGGGAGCACATCACCATCGTCGCGACCATCACGGCTGCGAAAGTGCGCGACATGAAGGCCCGAAAAGGACAATTCCTCGCGGTCACGCTCGCCGCCGACGGCCAGCAGATCGACGCGACCTTCTTCAGCCCTCACAAACTCAAACATGTGCTCGTGCCCGGCCGAAAGGGAATGTTCTCGGGCAAGGTCAAGTACTTCGGTCGACGGTGGAATCTGACGCACCCCGGTTACGTCATCCTTGGCGGAGACGACGAGGACGGAGCCGTTGTCCCGCAGGGCAGAATCGTCGGTGGTGGGGCACTGGCAGGGGTGGCGCGCGGGGCGGTGGATGCAACAGGCAGCGTCGACATGTCGGTGTTCGACCGTCGGTTCGTTCCGTTGTATGCGGCGTCGAAGGAGGTGGAGAGCTGGACGTTCATGCGTGCGGTTCGGCAGATTCTCGACGAACTCGACACCGTCGAGGACCCGGTGCCGGGCGACATCCTCGGCGAGCGTGACCTGGTGTCCCTGGACACTGCTCTGCACTGGATACATTTTCCCGATTCCGTCGAGGAGAAGGAGAAAGCACGAGCGCGTCTGAAATTCGACGAGGCCCTCGCCGTTCAGTTGGTGCTCGCCGCGAGGCGCCGCGACGTGTCCACTCGTGCCGCGCCGCCGTGCCCACCTGTCGCCGACGGCGTGGCGGCCCAGTTCGAGCACCGTCTTCCGTTCACGCTCACCGCAGGACAGCAGCGGGTAGCCGAGGAAATCTCGAACGATCTGGCACGCGATCACCCGATGTCTCGCCTACTGCAGGGTGAGGTCGGTTCCGGAAAGACGATCGTGGCGCTCCGGGCGATGCTGCAGGTGATCGACGCAGGTCATCAGTGCGCACTGTTGGCGCCCACAGAGGTCCTCGCGGCGCAGCACGCGCGCTCGATCTCGATGATGCTGGGCACACTCGCGGGTGCAGGCGAGCTCGGTGCGGACGAACTGGCGATCAAGGTGACGTTGCTGACCGGTTCGATGGGAACTGCGGCGAAGAAGAAGGCTCTTCTGGACACGGTCACCGGCGACGCCGGCATCGTGATCGGTACCCATGCCCTCATCCAGGATCGCGTCGAGTTCATGGACCTTGCGATGGTCGTCGTCGACGAGCAGCACAGGTTCGGTGTCGAGCAACGCGATGCGCTGAGGTCGAAGGCACGGGAAGGTTCGAACCCGCACCTGCTCGTCATGACCGCAACCCCGATCCCCCGAACCATCGCGATGGCGTCGCTCGGTGACCTGGAAACCTCCACACTCGACGAACTGCCGCGCGGACGGGCCCCGATCATCAGCAATGTGGTGTCGTCGAAGGACAAACCTGCGTGGGTCGATCGCGCGTGGGCGCGCATCAAGGAAGAGGTGTCGCAGGGGCGCCAGGCGTACGTCGTGTGCTCGCGCATCGGCGGCGACGAGGCCGAGAAGAAGCCTCGGACCCGAAATGCCATGCACGACGACAATGTCCTTCCCGAGACGAAATCGGCACTGGACATGTTCGAGATGCTGAGCTCCGGCCCGCTCGCAGATCTGAGGGTAGGTCTGTTGCACGGGCGCATGCATCCGGACGACAAGGACGCGGCCATGCAGGAATTCAACGCCGGCGAAATCGACGTGCTCGTCTGCACGACGGTCGTCGAGGTCGGCGTCGATGTTCCGAACGCCACGGTGATGGTCATAGTCGATGCGGATCGATTCGGTATCAGCCAACTCCACCAGCTTCGCGGTCGAATCGGCAGAGGCGGGCATCAAGGGCTGTGCATCATGATCAGCCAGCTCGGTTCGATGGGCCCTACGTTCGCTCGGCTCGAGTCGGTGGCGGCTACCAACGATGGATTCGAACTGGCGAAACTCGACCTCCAGACCAGGCGGGAAGGCGACGTTCTCGGTGCCGCGCAGTCCGGAACCGTCAGTAGTATGCGGCTCCTGTCGCTCATCGACGACGAAGACGTGATCGCCGACGCGCACGCATGCGCCAGGAGTCTGTTCGACGCCGATCCGGAGATGGTGGATCATCCAGGGATCGTGTCGATGATGAAGTCCGCGTGGAGATCGGACCGTGCGGACTACCTCGACAAGTCCTGAGTTCCCTCGGTATCCGTCCACTGCACCGTTCCAGAAGCAAAAAACTGATCATTCTGTCCCACATCTCGAGACAGAGTTCACATCCGAGGTATCGGTCGGCGGTAGGTTAAGCGAATGTTCTCCAAAGTGTTGGTTGCCAATCGCGGTGAGATCGCTATCCGTGCTTTCCGCGCGTCGTACGAGTTGGGTGCCGCCACCGTGGCCGTCTTCCCGTTCGAGGATCGCAATTCGGTCCACCGGACGAAGGCCGACGAGGCGTACGAGATAGGCGAGAAGGGTCATCCCGTTCGCGCCTATCTCTCGGTGAAGGAGATCGTTGCGGCCGCCCAGCGCTCGGGCGCCGATGCCATATACCCGGGATACGGATTTTTGTCCGAGAATCCCGATCTCGCGTCGGCGTGCGCCGAGGCCGGGATCACGTTCGTGGGACCTTCGGCCGACGTGCTCGAGCTGACCGGCAACAAGGCTCGTGCGATCGCTGCGGCGAAGCGCGCCGGACTGCCCGTTCTTGCGTCCTCGGAACCGTCGAGTGATGTCGAGGAGCTGGTGGCGGCATCGGAGTCGATGACATTCCCACTCTTCGTCAAGGCCGTTGCAGGTGGTGGCGGCCGCGGAATGCGCCGGGTGGCCGAGCCATCGACGCTCCGTGAGTCGATCGAAGCAGCCGCACGTGAGGCCGAGTCCGCCTTCGGTGACCCGACGGTATTCCTCGAGCAGGCGGTCATCGATCCGCGCCACATCGAGGTTCAAATTCTGGCCGATGGGCAGGGCAACGTGGTGCACCTGTTCGAGCGTGACTGCTCGCTGCAGCGGCGGCACCAGAAGGTCATCGAACTGGCGCCTGCCCCCAATCTTCCCGAGGAGCTTCGGCAGCGGATGTGCGCGGACGCCGTGGCATTCGCCAAGGAAATCGGATACTCGTGCGCCGGCACCGTCGAATTCCTGCTCGACACTCGCGGCAACCACGTCTTCATCGAGATGAATCCACGAATTCAGGTGGAGCACACGGTGACCGAGGAGGTCACCGATGTCGACCTGGTCCAGTCGCAGCTACGGATCGCCTCGGGGGAGACCCTCGCCGATCTCGGACTCAGTCAGGACAACATCGTGCTGCGCGGTGCGGCATTGCAGTGCCGTATCACCACCGAGGACCCGGCCAACGGATTCCGGCCCGACACCGGCCGCATCACTGCCTATCGCACCCCAGGTGGAGCAGGCGTCCGTCTCGACGGTGGCACCACCCTCGGCGCCGAGGTCGGCGCCTACTTCGACTCGATGCTGGTCAAATTGACTTGTCGCGGAAGGGATTTCGATACAGCTATCGCGCGGGCCCGACGAGCGGTCGCCGAGTTTCGCATCCGAGGAGTGGCGACCAACATCCCGTTCCTGCAGGCCGTTCTCGTAGATCCGGATTTCACCGAGGGGCGGGTGACCACCTCGTTCATCGAGGAGCGCCCGGAGTTGCTGACCTCCCGCAGCTCTGGAGACCGCGGTACGAAGATCTTGACCTACCTCGCGGACGTGACGGTCAACAAGCCGCACGGTGACCGCCCATCCCCGGTGTACCCGCAGGACAAGCTCCCCGAGGTGGATTTCTCGGCGCCGATTCCCGACGGTAGTCGCCAGCGTTTGCTGGCACTGGGCCCCGACGGGTTCGCTCGGGACCTGCGGAACCGCAAGGCGCTCGGTGTCACCGACACGACATTTCGTGATGCCCACCAGTCGCTGCTGGCGACACGCGTGCGCACCTCGGGTCTGTTGATGGTGGCGCCGTACGTCGCGCGCACGACTCCCGAGCTGCTGTCGATCGAGGCGTGGGGAGGCGCGACCTACGATGTGGCGCTGCGCTTCCTGCACGAGGATCCGTGGGAGCGGCTGGCCGCGCTGCGCGAGGCCGTACCGAACATCGCGCTGCAGATGCTGCTGCGTGGGCGGAACACCGTGGGGTACACGCCGTACCCGGAAAAGGTGACCCGCTCGTTCGTTGCGGAGGCGACCGACACCGGTATCGACATCTTCCGGATTTTCGACGCGCTGAACAACGTCGACCAGATGCGTCCGGCGATCGATGCGGTGCGTGAAACCGGCAGTGCGATAGCAGAAGTCGCGATCAGCTACACCGGGGACCTGTCCAATCCGAACGAGACGCTGTACACCCTGGACTACTACTTGAAGCTCGCCGAGCAGATCGTCGATGCAGGTGCTCACGTGCTGGCGATCAAGGACATGGCGGGACTTCTGCGGGCGCCGGCAGCTCGAACGTTGGTGACCGCGCTGCGCAGTAACTTCGACCTGCCGGTGCACGTGCACACCCATGACACCCCCGGCGGGCAGTTGGCGACGTATCTCGCGGCGTGGGAGGCAGGTGCCGACGCAGTCGACGGTGCGAGCGCGTCGATGGCGGGTACGACGAGTCAGCCCGCACTGTCCGCGATCGTCGCTGCGGCCGCGCACACCGATCGTGACACCGGACTGGATCTACAGGCGGTATGCGACCTGGAACCGTACTGGGAGGCGCTGCGAAAGGTGTACGCGCCGTTCGAGTCCGGATTGCCGTCGCCGACCGGACGCGTGTACACGCATGAGATTCCCGGTGGGCAGTTGTCCAATCTACGACAGCAGGCGATCGCTCTCGGTCTCGGCGACCGATTCGAAACGGTGGAAGCGAACTATGCCGCCGCCGACCGGATGCTGGGCAGGTTGGTCAAGGTGACGCCGAGCTCGAAGGTCGTCGGGGATCTGGCGCTCGCACTCGTCGGTGCGGGGGCCTCTGCTGAGGAGTTCGCGGAGAACCCGAGCAAGTTCGATATCCCGGATTCGGTGATCGGCTTCCTGCGCGGAGAACTCGGGACGCCAGCAGGTGGCTGGCCCGAGCCGTTGCGGACGAAGGCCTTGCAGGGTCGCGGCGCGGCAAAACCGGAGACACCACTCGCTGCCGAGGACGAGAAGGCACTCGATGGAACGTCCGCTCAGCGCCGAGACACGCTGAACCGGTTGCTCTTTCCCGGTCCGACCGCCGAACTGGCAGCGCACCGCGAAAAGTACGGTGACACCTCGCGGTTGTCGGCAAATCAGTTCTTCTACGGTTTGCGCCAAGGCGACGAGCATCGGGTGCAGCTCGAGAAGGGTGTCGAGCTGTTGATCGGTCTGGAGGCGATCTCCGACGCCGATGAGCGAGGTATGCGGACGGTGATGTGCATTCTGAACGGGCAGCTTCGCCCGGTGTCGGTGCGCGATCGATCCATCGCGAGCGAAGCGCCGACTGTGGAGAAGGCCGACCGTTCGAACTCCGGCCACGTGCCTGCTCCGTTCGCCGGTGTGGTGACCCTGTCGGTCGCCGAGGGGGACAAGGTCGCAGTCGGTGACGTCGTCGCAACGATCGAAGCGATGAAGATGGAGGCTGCGATCACCGCACCGAAGGGTGGTACCGTCGCTCGCCTCGCGATCGGCGCCGTCCAGCAGGTCGAAGGTGGGGACCTGCTCGTGGTGATCGGAAGTGGATCGTCGGGCGAGGACGCATCTGCCGAATGAGTAGTGTCCTGTAGATGACTCGGATCGTCGCTGGCATCGCAGGGGGCAGGAAGCTGAAGGTGCCGCCTCGCGGTACGCGTCCCACGTCGGAACGCGTCCGCGAGGCACTGTTCAGCTCGTTGCAGGCTCGCATGGACTTCGAGGGCGTGGCAGTTCTCGACTTGTTCGCGGGTTCAGGAGCGCTTGGCCTGGAAGCTCTTTCGCGCGGTGCGGCGTCGGTAGTGTTGGTGGAGTCGGACGCGCGGGCAGCGTCGGTGGTTCGTGAGAATGCTGCGGCTGTCGGCCTTGTCGGCGCGGCTGTTCGGTGCGCTCCGGTCGCGTCGGTGCTCGCGGGACGTGCGGACGCGGCCTACGACCTGGTATTGGCGGATCCGCCCTACGCTGTCACCGAAGATGCTGTGGCGCATATGCTTTCCGCGCTGGTGTCGGGAGGTTGGCTCGCGCCGGATGCAATCGTGGTGCTGGAGCGATCGTCACGTTCGCCGCAGACGTCGTGGCCGGACGGTCTCGCGCCCGACAAGGTCAAGAAGTACGGGGAAACTCGTATCGAGATCGCGGTGAAAAGCTAGCGGCCGGTTGCCGGTGATACCGTGCTGGCATGACTGGAGCAGTGTGCCCTGGATCCTTCGACCCGGTGACCAAGGGTCACCTCGACGTCATCACCAGAGCTGCAGCGCAGTTCGACGAGGTCATCGTCACGGTCATGATCAACAAGAGCAAGCGTGGGCTCTTCAGCGTGGACGAGCGCATCGCCATGATCGGTGAGGCAACGGCCCATCTCGAGAACGTTCGTATCTCCTCCTGGCACGGTCTGTTGGTCGACTACGCCAAGCAAGAGGGATACACGGCCATCGTGAAGGGTCTGCGCGGCGCCAACGACTTCGACTACGAACTCCAGATGGCTCAGATGAATCAGAAGCTCTCCGGAGTCGACACCCTCTTCATACCGGCGAATCCTAGGTGGAGTTTTCTCTCCAGCTCGCTCGTGAAGGAAGTGGCGACATTCGGGGGCGACGTGGAGGACATGGTTCCCGACTGCGTGTACTCGCGGCTTCTCACTCGGATCGCCGAACGCAAGGCCGAATAGGTTCCAACCTGCGACACACCGGGTCGGTGCCGCACGCACACGGCGATCACCAGGCAAACTGACGAGCACAGGATCCAGCCCGCAGAACAAGTTCTTCAGCAGCCAACACGATTGGGGTTACCGGTGTACCGCGTATTCGAGGCACTCGACGAGCTCGTCGCCATTGTCGAGGAGGCGCGCGGTGTCCCGATGACGGCGGGCTGCGTCGTCCCCCGTGGTGATGTGCTGGAACTTCTCGACGACGTCCGAGATTCAATTCCGGGCGAACTCGACGACGCTCAGGACGTACTCGACCACAGGGACAAGTTGGTCGGTGATGCCCGAGCCACAGCCGAGAAGACTGTCACCACTGCCAATAACGAGGCGCAGGACACCGTCGAGAACGCGCGCGATTCCGCCGATCGCATCCTTGCCGACGCCAAGGCCCAGGCCGACCGCATGGTCGCCGAGGCGAAGGCTCACGCGGAGCAACTCGTCGATGATGCGACCGACTCGGCGGAACGCACGGTCGAGCAGGGTCAGCAGGAGTACGACGCGTTGACCACGAGAGCTCGATCCGAGGCCGATCGCATGATCGAGGCAGGTCAGGCGTCGTACGACCGTTCGGTCGCCGACGGCGTCGAGGAACAGGCTCGGCTGGTCGCGCAAACCGAGGTGGTGCAGGCCGCGCACGCCGAGTCGGCGCGAGTCATCGACGGAGCGCACGCCGAATCCGACCGGATGCGCAGCGAATGCGACGTGTACGTCGATACCAAGCTCGCAGAGTTCGAGGAATTCCTTACCGGCACGATCAGGTCGGTGGGTCGGGGACGACAGCAGCTGCGTACCGGGTCGGGAGTCCCTGACTACGGGTCGGACCAGGGGGACGACTTCCGACGGCCGCGTCGCTAGGAGCCCCACCGCGACAATTTGCTCAATACATGCGTGAATGCGTATCGTTGGGTGGTTGCCCATTGCCTGTTGCGAATCCGTCACATCGCACGCAACACCACCAACGCAACACCACGAACGTAATCGAGTAGAGAGAACCGCTGTGTCTAGCCGTCGTAGTACCCCCCGCCCCCAACCGGGTACGGGTTTCGTTCTGGATATCGACAGTCTCGGCCGCAGGCCGGGGTCGATGAAGCAGATACAGCGCACGGTCACTGCGCCCGCGCGGATCGGACTCGACGCGATCGCGATCGAGGCGGGTTCTCCTGTGGAACTCGATCTCAGGCTCGAATCCGTGTCGGAGGGCGTGCTGGTGACCGGCACGGTTCGAGCTGCCACGGCGGGCGAGTGCACCCGGTGCCTGGAACCGGTGACGGGTTCGGTGGATGTCTACCTGACCGAACTGTTCGCCTACCCCAACAGTGTTACCGAAGAGACGACCGACGAGGACGAGATTCGTCGCATCCTCGACGATCAGATCGACCTCGAACCAGTCGTCGTGGATTCTGTCGGATTGGAGCTTCCGCTGAATCCGCTGTGCCGCGAAGACTGCGAAGGATTGTGCTCCGAATGTGGCGTTCGCCTGGCGATTGCTGGATCCGAGCACAGTCATGACATACTGGATCCTCGCTGGGCTGGTCTTGCAGCCAAATTTGGCGTGGGAACAGAACCGAGCAACAAACTTGTGAACAACGAAGCCGAGGAGAAGTAGAAGTGGCTGTCCCGAAGCGTAAAATGTCGCGTTCCAACACGAGGTCGCGTCGTGCACAGTGGAAAACCACTGCACCCACCCTCGTGACGTGCCCCAACCGCGGTTGTGGCGAGAAGACGATGCCGCACATCGTGTGCCCGTCGTGTGGCACGTACAAGGGCCGCCAGGTCGCAGCAGCTGTCTGATCTCCCTAGGAGCGGACACACTGTGCCGAGCAAAGGCAGTTCTGCCGTAAAGAAGAGCTCGAACGTCGACAGCGGCGGGGACGACCGAAAGTCGCTCCTCGCCGCTCTTGGCGTTGTATTGGACGAGTCACTGCTGACGTTGGCGTTGACGCACCGCTCGTATGCGTACGAGCGCGGCGGTCTCCCCACCAACGAACGACTGGAATTTCTCGGTGATTCGGTTCTCGGTCTGACGATCACCGAGCGCCTCTACGTGGCGCATCCGACCAAGTCGGAGGGTGAGCTCGCCAAGATCCGTGCCAGTGTCGTGAACATGCATGCCCTGGCCGAGGTGGCCCGCAGTCTCGGTGACGGCGGGCTCGGTCGGCATCTGTTGCTCGGAAAAGGCGAGGAACAAACGGGCGGACGCGACAAGCCGAGCATCCTTGCCGATGGTATGGAGTCCCTTCTGGGGGCGATACATCTCGAGCATGGGATCGACACCGCGCGCCGCGTCGTACTCACGCTGTTCGCCGAATTGCTCGATCGTGCGCCGCGCCTCGGAGCAGGACTCGATTGGAAGACCAGTCTTCAAGAACTGACCGCCGAGAAGTCGCTGGGCGTGCCCGTGTACGAGATCACGTCCACCGGGCCGGACCACGACAAGGAATTCACCGCCACGGTGCTTGTCGGGGGCCGCGCACTCGGCGTCGGGATCGGTCGGAACAAGAAGGAAGCCGAGCAGAAGGCCGCGAGCACAGCGTGGAATACGTTGTCCCCGGCCGACCCACAGGCCCCGGCCTGAATGCCTGAGCTGCCTGAGGTCGAGGTGGTTCGACGCGGACTCGAATCCCATATCGTCGGTTCCACCATCGAGTCGGTGGATGTTCTGCATCCACGAGCGGTACGGCGCCACTTCGCGGGCGGCCCGGATCTGGTCGGGCAACTGCGTGGACGCCGAATTTCCTCTGCCGAGCGTCGAGGGAAGTACTTGTGGCTTCCTCTCGAGCCTCGCGACGTCGCTATCGTGGTTCACCTCGGGATGAGCGGACAGATGCTGGTCCAGCCTCCGTCGGTGCCGGACGAGAAACATCTGCGTATCCGAGCGCGGTTGGACATCGGTGCAGATCTGAGATTCGTCGATCAGCGGACCTTCGGTGGGTGGGCGATTGCCCCGCTCGAGGAAGTGGACGGTTCGATCGTTCCGGAACCGGTGGCGCACATCGCTCGCGATCCCGTCGACCCCCTGTTCGATGCCGAGGCCGTCGTCACGGTGCTGCGCGGCAAGCACACCGAGAGCAAGCGAGCCCTTCTGGATCAGACGGTGCTGTCCGGAGTCGGAAACATCTATGCCGACGAAGCGCTGTGGCGCGCGAAGATCCACGGAAATCGGATCGCCGAGACGTTGACTCGGCCGGCACTGCGGCGATTGTTGACAGCGGTGCATGCCGTGATGGGTGAGGCCCTGGCTCAGGGTGGCACGTCGTTCGACGCGTTGTACGTCAACGTCAACGGCGAGTCCGGATACTTCGATCGCTCGCTCGACGCCTACGGGCAGGAGGGATTGCCGTGCTCGCGCTGCGGCAGTCCGATCAGGCGGGAGAAGTTCATGAACAGATCCTCGTTCAGTTGCTCGAAGTGCCAGCCGAGACCGAGAATTACTCGGTCCTGATACCGCTCCCGTCGCAGTGGTCCCTACAATCGGCTCTCATGGCTGACGAAAGCACCCCGACATCGCTGTGGGTCGAACGCACCGGAACCCGCCGCTACACCGGCAAGAGCTCACGCGGCGCCGAGGTGTTGATCGGATCCGCGTCGGTGGAGGGCGTATTCACCCCGGGTGAGCTCCTGAAGATCGCGCTCGCCGCATGCACCGGAATGAGTTCCGATCTGCCGCTCTCTCGTCGTTTGGGCGACAGCTACGACGCCACTGTCGAAGTATCCGGGCACGCGGACCGTGAGAACGAGCGCTACCCGGAACTGAACGAAGTTCTCAAGGTGGACCTCAGTGAGCTGGATCCGGAAGCGCAGGAACGGCTGTTGACGGTGGTCCAGCGAGCTATCGACAAAGTGTGCACCGTCGGCCGCACACTGAAGGCGGGCACGACCGTCACTCTGGACATAGACGTGGACGCCTGACATGAAAATCCGGGCCGCGGCCGCAGCCGGCTCGATGGCTGCAGGAATGCTGCTGTGTGCCCCCACGGCGTCCGCGGCTCCGGTGTGCGCACCGTGGTCCGTGAGCACGGTGGCGACGGGATACGGCATGCTGGAAAATCTTGCGTTCGGTGGCGACGGCTCGATGTATCTCTCGGAAACCTCGCCCGTCGGCCCGGGGACCATCCAGCGGTTGACGCCGGACGCCGTCCGTTCGGTGGCTGTGCCCGACGTGTCCTCGCCGGGAGGGTTGGTCGTACACGACCGCACGCTCTATTTTGCTACTGGGAACGGCACGGCTGCAGGCCTTTTCGGTACCCCGGACGGGACCGTGGACACGGTGGATCTCGAGTCGGGTGTTCGTTCGACCTACGCACGCGGACTCGTGATGCCCAACGGTCTCGCGCGATCCTCCGACGGGGACCTCTTCGCCACCCGCAACCTCGGGGCCTCGACGGGTCTCACACTCGTGCCCAGTGGTGCGCCGCACGAGCCGACGGTGGTGCGCACCGATCTCGGTACTGCCAACGGGATCGCCAACGACGAGGACATGCTCTACATATCGAACACGTTCGATCCCGAACTCCGGATCACAGTGTTGGACTCGCGCGATCCCGGTGGTGCTGCTCGGACGATCCCGGTCGACGGTTTCGGCCCCGTTACCGCCTCGGACGACATGACGGTGGGACCGGACGGGCGGATCTACCTGGCACAGAATCTGGCGAGTCGCATCCTTCGGATAGATCCGATGGATGGCTCCTCGTGCGTGATCGCCACCGGTATGCCGCTCACCACCTCCGTCCGCTTCGGCGGACCCGGCTGGGACACCGCGTCCTTGTTCGCCACCAGTTTCGACGGCACGGTTCGACAGGTGTCGCCCTCGTGACGGACGCGCGCCTGACCGCCTGGGTGCATGGGCATGTACAAGGAGTCGGCTTCCGTTGGTGGACACGATCGCAAGCGCTGGAACTCGGACTCGTCGGCTCGGCGACCAACCATGCGGACGGTCGGGTGCTGGGGGTCGCCGAAGGCGCCCGAGATCGCCTCGAGCAGCTGCTGTCTCGACTACGAGGTCGGTCGACTCCAGGAACGGTCACAGTTGTCGTCGAGAGTTGGGATCCGCCACGAGGGGGTCTGTCCGGATTCGTGGAGCGCTAGAACGGTAGGCTCGACCGCCATGCATCTGAAGAGTCTGACGCTGAAGGGCTTCAAGTCCTTTGCTTCGGCGACGACTCTGCGTTTCGAGCCGGGAATCACGTGCGTGGTCGGGCCGAACGGATCGGGAAAGTCCAACGTCGTCGACGCGCTGACGTGGGTCATGGGGGAGCAGGGCGCCAAGGCCCTTCGCGGCGGCAAGATGGAAGATGTCATCTTCGCCGGGACGTCGGGGCGCGCGCCGCTCGGCCGGGCTGAGGTCACACTGACCATCGACAACTCCGACGGCGCCCTCCCCATCGACTACACCGAAGTGTCGATCACGCGGCGGATGTTCCGCGATGGCGCGGGTGAGTACGAGATCAACGGCAACTCGTGCCGCCTGATGGATGTGCAAGAACTCTTGAGCGACTCGGGCATCGGCCGCGAGATGCACGTGATCGTCGGGCAGGGGCGGCTTGCGGCCATTCTCGAATCGCGTCCCGAGGACCGCCGAGCCTTCATCGAGGAGGCCGCAGGTGTCCTCAAGCACCGCAAACGCAAAGAGAAGGCTGTTCGCAAGCTCGATGCGATGCAGGCGAACCTGGCGAGGCTCAGCGACTTGACCGCGGAGCTGCGTCGTCAGCTCAAACCTCTCGGCAGGCAGGCCGAGGTCGCCAGGCGTGCACAAACAGTTCAGGCGGATCTGCGTGACGCCCGATTGCGTCTTGCCGCAGACGATCTCGTCACACGACGAGAGGAGTTCGCCAACCAGACCCAGGACGAGGCTGCCGCGCGCGAGCAGTATGCGGCGGTTGCGGACACGCTCCAAGCAGGCACCGTCGCTCTTGGCGAGCTCGAGCAGTCGGTCGCACGCCTGACCCCGAGCGCCGAGGCTGCCGGCCAGACGTGGTTCGCTTTGTCCGCACTCGCCGAACGCGTGAACGCAACCATCCGCATCGCGAAGGAACGGGCCCGGCACCTCGACTCGGCGCCGACGGGGGGACGCGGCCAGGATCCGGACGAGCTCGAACAGCAGGCCGAACGCGTCGCCGAAGAGGAGATGGAACTCGTCGAAGCGGTCGAGATCGCCCGGGAGTCTCTCGAAGCCGCACGGGAGCAGTTGTTCGAGCGAGAAGCAGCTGCAGCCGAAGCCGAGCGCGCTCACATGGCCGCAGTGCGTGCAGTTGCGGACCGTCGCGAAGGCTTCGCACGGTTGTCCGGTCAGGTGGACACCTATCGAACCAAAGCCGAATCCATCGACGCGGAGGTGTCCAGGCTCTCGGTAGCGATAGACGAGGCGCGCGAGCGCGGTGACGTTGCGCGAGCGGAGTTCGAAAGCGTCCAGGACCAGATTTCCGGACTCGATGCCAGCGAGCTGAGCCTGGACACCCACTACGAACGTGCGGTTGCCGCCCTGCGCAGTGCCGATGCGCGTGTGACCGAACTACAGAACGAAGATCGGATCGCGGGGAAGAGGGTCGCGTCGTTCCAGGCACGTATCGAGGCACTGACCATGGGCCTCGAACGCAAGGACGGCGCAGGATGGCTGATCGAGCAAGGCCAATCCGGAGTGTCCGGACTGCTTGCCGAGCGGATCACCGTCGACGAGGGGTACGACGTGGCCGTCGCGGTCGCGATGGGACCCGTCGCCGACGCGGTTCACGCCGAATCCTTCGACCGAGCGCGGGACGCAGTGCGAGTGCTGCACGAGACCGACAGCGGACGCGCGGCCATCGTGTTCGACAGCGAGCACGTCCAACGGTCCGGTGCGACGCCTCCTCGCGCGGTATCACTTCCGGAGGGTGCGCGGTGGGCAATCGATGTCGTTCGATACCCGGATTCGCTGGCGGCGTCGATGGAAGCGTTGCTCGGCGACGTCGTGATCGTCACCTCGCTCGACGACGCGCGTACCCTCGCGCGCGCCGCCGAGGGGGTTCGGGCGGTGACCACTGCTGGGGACTACGTCGATTCCGGTTGGATGTCCGGCGGCTCGGACAGGCGACCGAGCACGCTGGAAGTTCAGGCTGCGATCGACACCTCCGCTGTGGAACTTGCTGCGGCCGAACGCCGATCGGCGGAACTGGAAGCTGCGCTGTCGGGTGCGCTCGCGGAGCAGTCCGATCGTCGAGAGTCCGCCGAACAGGCGCTTGCTGCGCTCAACGAGTCCGATGCGGCCATGGCGGCGGTGTACGAGCAGCTGGGCAGGCTCGGACAGCTGGCGCGATCGGCCCAGGCCGAATCGACTCGATTGACCGAGCAGCGAGCGAAGGCGGAGAGCGGACGTGAGGAAGCCCTCGGCGCTCTTGCCGAGCTCGAAGAGCGT
>NZ_LVCV01000326.1 GCF_001647195.1 Rhodococcus sp. EPR-157
TGGTCGCCCGTCGCCACGCTGCCGCGGTGGCGGAATCCGTTGCATCGGCTGGAGATCGGGTGGCAGAGCGGCTGGCACGTGTCGTCGCCGCTGCGGCGGCACGTCGAGACGAACTCGCGGAGGAGCGAGCGAACACCACCGCGGAACTGGACCGGGTGAAGGAACAAGTCAGGGCATTGCAGGGCCAGCTGGCATCGATCACCGACGCAGTTCACCGCGACGAAGTTGCACGCGCGCAGGCCGCGTTGCGAATCGAACAGCTGGAGGCGACCATTCTCGAGCAGCACGGGATCGGTCTCGACGATCTGATCGCCGAGTACGGCCCGGACACCGTGCTCCCGCCGACCGAACTCGAAGTTGCCGAATACGAAGCTGCGAAGGAGCGGGGAGAGCAAGTCGTTGCGCCCGCGCCGATGCCGTTCGATCGACTCACCCAGGAGAAGCGGGCCAAGCGGGCCGAGCGGGATCTGGCGACGCTGGGCAAGGTGAATCCGCTGGCCCTGGAGGAGTTCGCCGCGCTGGAGGAGCGCTACAACTTCCTCTCGACGCAGCTCGAAGATGTGAAGTCCGCCCGCAAGGATCTGTTGGACGTCGTTGCCGATGTCGACGAACGGATTCTTCAGGTGTTCACCGACGCCTGGCTGGACGTCGAGCGTGAGTTCACCGGTGTGTTCGCGAAGTTGTTCCCCGGTGGCGAGGGGAGATTGATCCTCACCGATCCCGGGGACATGCTCACCACCGGTATCGAGGTGGAGGCTCGGCCGCCGGGAAAGAAGGTGAAGCGCCTTTCGCTTCTGTCGGGTGGTGAGAAGTCCTTGACGGCGGTTGCCATGCTCGTCGCCATATTCCGTGCGAGGCCGTCGCCGTTCTACGTCATGGACGAGGTCGAGGCGGCGTTGGACGACACGAATCTCCGGCGACTGATCGGTTTGTTCGAGCAGTTGCGGGAAAAGTCGCAATTGATCGTCATTACTCACCAGAAGCCGACGATGGAAGTTGCCGACGCCCTGTACGGAGTCTCGATGCGCGGTGACGGAATCACCACGGTCATCTCGCAGCGTCTTAACCGCGACCGAGTGGAGACCATCGCAAGCGCCACCGAGGACGACGACGAGGTCGTGACGACGCCCTCCAGCTGACGCTACGACGCGTCCTGACAGGATGGATCCCGTGAGTACCCAAGCGTGGATCATCATTGCCGCTGTTCTGGCCATTCTCGTCGTCGGGCTCGTTGCCGGGTTCGTGTTGTCTCGACGACGCCGGGTGTCGTTGAAGTCGTCGGAGGCGCCGACGATCGAAGAGGGACAGAAGGATCGGTCCGGGGGATACAAGGCCGGTAGCGGGTTCTCCTTCAGTCAGGGCACGGCAACCGTCGAACCGGACCTGGCTCCGAAACCGAAGCCTGCACCGACGCCCGAGCCTGCGCCGACGCCCGAGCCTGCGCCGACGCCCGAGCCTGTGCCGACGCCCGAGCCTGTGCCGACGCCCGAGCCTGTGCCGACGCCCGAGCCTGTGCCGACGCCGACGCCGACGCCGGAGCCTGCGCCGACGCCCGAGCCTGCGCCGACACCGACGCCCGAGCCTGCGCAGGGACCTTCGGCCCCTGTTCTCGACGACATCGCTCCGACGGACGGCCGGCTCGATCGTCTCCGCGGGCGTTTGTCACGCTCTCAGTCTGCGGTCGGCAAGAGCCTTCTCGGTCTACTCGGCGGTGGTGACCTCGACGAGGACTCGTGGGAGGAAGTCGAGGACACGTTGCTGATCGCAGACCTCGGCTCAGCGACAACCGAGGAGATCATGGTCTCGCTGCGCGAGCAGATGGCGTCGCGGAGCATCAGAACCGAGACGGATGCGCGTGCATTGCTCAAAGAGATCCTGATCTCGCAGCTGCACCCCGAGTTCGATCGTTCGATCCGCGCGTTGCCGCACGACGGCACTCCTGCAGTTCTGCTCGTCGTGGGTGTCAACGGCACCGGCAAGACGACTACCACCGGCAAGCTTGCGCGTGTCCTCGTGGCCGACGGCCGGCGGGTTCTGCTCGGTGCTGCCGACACGTTCAGGGCCGCCGCAGCAGACCAGCTCCAGACGTGGGCCGAGCGCGTCGGCGCGGATGTCGTCCGAGGAAAGGAAGGGGCCGACCCTGCTGCGGTGGCGTTCGATTCGGTTACCCGCGGTATCGAGCAGGGTGTCGATGTCGTGGTGGTGGACACCGCCGGACGCTTGCATACCAAGTCGGGCCTGATGGACGAGCTCGGCAAGGTGAAGAGGGTCATCGAGAAGCGCGCGCGTGTCGACGACGTCCTTCTGGTCCTCGACGCGACCGTGGGCCAGAACGGTCTGACTCAGGCCCGGGTGTTCGCCGAAGTGGTCGACATCACCGGAGTGGTCCTGACGAAGCTCGACGGGACAGCCAAGGGCGGAATCGTATTCCAGGTGCAACGTGAACTCGGTGTGCCGGTGAAGCTGGTCGGTCTCGGTGAAGGAGCCGACGATTTGGCGCCGTTCGAACCCGAAGCATTCGTCGACGCGCTCTTGGGCTGAGATCACGGGAAGGTCTCGAATCGCAACACACGTTTCTCTGGTAACGCCTGAAAGCGAGCCTCGGTGCGTCGAGTCGGTCTCTGTAAAGCCGACCGGGCAGCCGAGGAGAGGCACGGAAACGGGCGAACCGGAAATTCCCGAAATTGTGAAATGCCTGCACGAAACTTTTTAGCAACAGTTTCGGGCCATGCGTTCACATGAGCGAAACACCCGAGTGTCATGGATGAAACTTCTTGAAACCACTCTTTGTCCGTAACCGCGCACCAACCGGTGTGCAGGAGAAGGAGGGTGTACGTGAGTCCCGAGGATTTGTTGGCCAATTCCGGCAACGCCGCATGGATGCTGATCGCAGCATCTTTGGTACTGCTGATGACGCCGGGTCTGGCGTTCTTCTACGGCGGTATGTCGCAACAGAAGTCCGTCTTGAACATGATGATGATGTCGTTCGGATCGATGTGCGTCGTAGTGATCATCTACGTCCTGTGGGGATGGTCGATGTCGTACGGCACCGAGGACATCGGCGGACTATTCGCCAATCCCTTCGAGTTCTTCGGACTCAAGGACTCGATCACCGATGCGGACGGCAACTTCATCGCCGGACCGTGGGGATACGCCAACATCATCGACGTCGCTTTCCAGGTGACGTTCGCGATCATCACCGTCGCACTGATCTCCGGCTCGATCGCGGGCCGCGTCAAGTACGGGACCTGGCTCGCATTCGCAGGCATCTGGGTCACGCTCGCGTACTTCCCGCTGGCACACATGGTCTGGGGTGGCGGACTGCTCTCGGGCTCCGAGGACGGCCTCGCAGCGAAGATCTTCGGCACCACCGACGATGGTGACGGTGGTCTCGTCGCCTCCGTTGCTCCGATCGACTTCGCCGGTGGCACCGTCGTTCACATCAATGCCGGTATCGCGGGCCTCGTTCTCGCCATCATCATCGGCAAGCGCATCGGCTTCGGCAAGATCGCCTTCCGCCCGCACAACCTGCCGTTCGTGATGCTCGGTGCCGCACTGCTGTGGTTCGGGTGGTTCGGCTTCAACGCTGGTTCGGCGTTCGCGGCGGACGGCGTCGCCGGTCTCGCCTGGGTCAACACCACCGCGGCCACCGCTGCCGCGATCGCCGGCTGGCTCATCACAGAACGTATCCGTGACGGACACGCCACCAGCCTCGGTGCCGCGTCGGGCATCGTTGCAGGCCTCGTCGCAATCACTCCCGCTGCCGGAGCCCTCACGCCGGTCGGCGCAATGATCCTGGGCGTCATCGCCGGTGTTCTCTCCGCACTCGCAGTCGGTCTGAAGTTCAAGTTCGGCTACGACGACTCGCTCGACGTCGTCGGCGTTCACCTGGTCGCAGGACTCTGGGGAACCATCGCCATCGGCTTGCTCGGGTCCGAGACCGGCCTGTTCTACGGTGGTGACTACAAGCAGCTCGTCGTGCAGATAGTCATCGCAGCGTTCGCTCTGATCTTCACCGGAATTGTCACCGCGGTCATCGCCTTCGCGCTCAAGCCCCTCGGTTGGCGCGTCTCGGAAGAGGAAGAGGCCAACGGCATCGACGAGGCCGAACACGCCGAGACTGCGTACGACTTCGCCTGACAGGGTAGAGATAGGAGCGAGAAGTCGCTCAGCATGCAACCGTGCACTGAAATGAGCTTGTGAAGGGAAGCAGAAAATGAAGCTGATCACGGCAATCGTCAAACCGTTCACGTTGGAGGACGTCAAGACGGGCCTCGAACAAGCCGGCGTGCTTGGCATGACGGTCAGTGAAGTACAGGGGTATGGACGGCAGAAGGGCCACACCGAGGTCTACCGCGGTGCGGAGTATTCCGTCGATTTCGTGCCGAAGGTGCGTGTCGAGGTCGTCGTCGACGACGCGGCCGTCGAGAAGGTCGTCGAGGTCATCGTCGAGGCTGCACGCACCGGCAAGATCGGTGACGGCAAGGTTTGGGTCTCCCCGGTCGAATCGGTCATCCGAGTTCGCACCGGAGAACGCGGCGCTGATGCACTCTGACCCACACGGGTCGCGGACGGGCGGCCCCGATTCTTCAGCGAAAGCTGCAGGATCGGGGCCTTCGGTCTCGAAGGGCTCCGCACCGAAGGGCACCAACGACGCCGCAGCAGATTTGGCGCGTGCAAGAAAACAATTGCTCGACGGTGGGAATCGCAATCGCCGTCTCGACGCGCCCTCGCTTCGCCAAGCTCTGGTCGATCTACATGAATTCTGGCTGACCACCAAGGGAGCCGAACTCGGAATCAAGCCCGACTCGGGCTTCGCGATCGTGGCAGTCGGGGGCCTGGCGCGCCGCGAACTGCTTCCGTACTCCGATCTCGATCTGATTCTTCTGCACGACGACATGAGCCCGGAGATCGTGGCCGATGTCGCTGACAAACTGTGGTATCCGCTGTGGGACGCCCATATCAAACTCGATCACAGCGTGCGTACCGTTCCGCAGGCGCTGCAGGTAGCGGCAACCGACATGACTGCGGCGCTGGGGATGCTCGAAGCGCGTCACATCGCTGGGGACATCGAGTTGAGCAATCTGCTCATCGGCGGCGTGCGTCGGGAGTGGCGTACCGGCATCAGAACCAGGTTCGACGATCTCATCACTCAGACACGGTCGCGCTGGGCCCGTAGTGGGGAGATCGCGCACCGTGCGGAACCGGACCTCAAGAGCGGACGAGGTGGTCTTCGCGACGTACAACTTCTCGACGCATTGTCGATCGCCCAGCTGACCGATGGAATGCCCGGACTCGGACCCGAGTCTCCAGGTGGAGGCCTTGCCTTTGCGCACGGTCGGCTGCTCGACGTACGCACCGAGCTGCATCGCGTCGCAGGTCGCGCACGCGACCAGCTGCGCGCGCAGGATGCGGACGAGATCGGGGCTGCGCTGCGAATCGGAGATCGATTCGACCTGGCGCGGGTGCTCAGCGATTCGGCACGAACCATCAGCTACTCCGTCGACGTGGGACTGCGCACCGCAGGAAACTCGCTGCCGCGGCGTGGTCTCTCGCGGCTCAGACGTG
>NZ_LVCV01000327.1 GCF_001647195.1 Rhodococcus sp. EPR-157
CCCGGTCTGATCATGAGAGTCGCTGCTGCGTCGGCTCAGACCGGCATGCCGATGTCGGCGTCGACTCTGAACCGACTGTCGGACAGTGCACCGGAGCTGCGCGAACCATGGCCGAAGGAAGCACTGAACGACTTGCTCGTCCTGCTCGGGTCGGGACGGCGCGCCATCGCAGCTGTCGAAGCGCTTGATCGAACCGGTCTGTGGGGTCGACTGATCCCCGAGTGGGGCGCGGTGCGCGATCTACCGCCACGCGACGCCGTCCACACGTGGACGGTGGATCGGCATCTCGTCGAGACGGCGGCCTATGCATCTGCGTTGACCACTCGCGTCGCGCGGCCGGATCTCCTTGTGCTCGGAGCTCTCATTCACGACATCGGGAAGGGTCGAGGGGGCGACCACAGTGTTGTCGGCGCCGAGCTGGCAACACAGATCGGTAACCGGTTGGGTCTGTGGCCCTCCGATGTCGCGCTGCTCAGCGCGATGGTTCGGCATCACCTGCTGTTGCCGGACACCGCGACGAGGCGAGACCTGGATGATCCGGTGACCGTGGAGACCGTCGTCGACACGCTCGGCGCCGATTCGGTGTTGCTCGAACTCCTCCACGCGCTTGCCGAAGCCGATTCCTTGGCCACCGGGCCGGGGGTGTGGGGTGATTGGAAGGCGTCGCTGATTCGGGAGTTGGTCAGACGGTGCCGCATGGTGATGGCGGGGGAGACACTGCCGACGCCCGATCCGCTCGATCCGGCGCACGTGGCTCTCGCCGAGAAGGGTGGCGTCCACGTCGACCTTCAACCGACGGATGGCTCCCACACGTACGTGGTGACCGTGGTCGCGCCGGATACCCGTGGGCTGCTCTCCGATGCGGCGGGCGTCCTCGCGTTGCATTCGCTGCGAGTGTTGTCCGCGTCCCTCGGCAGTCACGATGGTTCGGCGGTGAACTCCTTCGCCGTCGCGCCACTGTTCGGGGCCCCGCCGCAGGCCGGTCTGCTGCGACAGGAAATCATCCGCGCTCAGGCGGGAGAACTCGATCTCGTGGCGATGCTCGACGCCAAGGAGCAGGACGCATTGCCGGTGCCGCTGGACGACGAGACCGATTCCTCGGTTCCTGTCGTGTACGCGCAAGCTCCGCCTCGGGTGCTGTGGTTCGACGGAACGGATCCGGGGCAGGTCGTGCTCGAACTGCGCGCGGAAGACCGTCTCGGGCTCCTGTGCCGTCTGGCGACGGCGTTGGAGTCGCTCGGTGCCGATGTTCGATGGGCTCGTGTCGCAACACTCGGCACCTCGGTAGTGGATGCGTTCTGCCTCGATCTGCGCGGTTCGGACAGTCGCGCGACCCGCGAGGAAATCGAGCGGGCGATCCTTGCGGTCGTACCAGCCCCCGAACCTCCGAAACCGCCGGAGAAGCCCGACGGAACGTAGCGAGGTCGTCGTTCACCGTGCCGGACCGGTCATGTATGTGAGTTTTCATAAAGATTCGGTTACGGTGTCTTCGGGCGAGATCATTTTGTTATGTTGCTCGCCACCGAGACATGCATGAACGAGAGCGCAACGGTTCTGGAACGCCTGTACGCAGGCCGTCACAGAAGCCTCGCCGACGACTGATGAGGTACTAACTGTGGGAGCCCACCGCCGCTCGAACAACGAAGTTCCGGCTGCACCGGCTACGAACGCTCCGGATACGAACGCTCCGCGCGGACGTCACCGGGCCAAGGAGTCCTCCAGAGACTCGGGGATGAAGACCGCCACGATCGTGGCGGCCACCGGAGCGATCGTTGCAGGCGCAGCGCAGATCGGTACCGGCACCGCCGCGGCGGCGCCGGTACCGCCGCCGGCGGCACCCGCCGCAGGATTGCCGTTCGAGCTTCCCCAGAACTTGCTCCCTGCCGGATTCGAACTGCCGGCCGGCATCACGCTCCCCGAAAACTTCGAGCTGCCTCCGGGCGTCGAGATTCCCAACACTCCTGAACTGGCCGCTTTCGGACTTCCCGACGTCGGCGCCGCAGCCCAGGATCTCCTGCAAGGGCTGAAGCCTCTCGGGGCCACGGCCGTCCAGCCGGTATCAGGTGTTCTCACTTCCAGTTTCGGTCAGCGCTGGGGTACCCACCACGGTGGCACCGACATCGCTGCGCCGATCGGTACCCCGGTCCTTGCCGCGGCCGATGGCCAGGTCACGGCCGCAGGGCCTGCGTCCGGCTTCGGTCTGTGGGTGAAGGTCCTGCACACCGACGGCACCGAGACGGTCTACGGACACATCGATTCTTTCTCGGTGGCGCCGGGGCAGCACGTCACAGCGGGCCAGCAGATCGCAACGGTCGGCAACCGCGGCCAGTCGACCGGCCCGCACCTGCACTTCGAGGTGCACGATGTCTCGGGTGTGAAGGTCGACCCAACCGAGTGGCTGGCGACGCGGGGCGCGGCCGTCACGTGGAGCGACGCAGCGCGCAACGCCTGAGGAGGGCCTCGCTGTCCACGCGCGGACCCGTCGGGCGCTAGTCTGGAGCCGAAGTTCCGCTTTACCAACAGGCTCGACTCTCTATCGGCTCAGGAGTGCAATCGGTGTTCGAATCCCTTTCCGACAGGTTGACCGGAACCCTCAAGGACCTGCGGGGCAAGGGCCGTCTCTCCGGTGCCGACATAGATGCCACGGCCCGCGAGATCAGACTCGCATTGCTCGAGGCGGACGTGGCGCTGCCGGTCGTCCGCGAGTTCATCACGCGCATCAAGACCAGGGCGAAGGGCGCCGAGGTCTCCGGGGCCCTCAATCCCGCTCAGCAAGTCGTCAAGATCGTCAACGAAGAGCTCGTGGGAATTCTCGGTGGCGAGACCAGGCGGCTGACGTTCGCCAAGACGCCTCCCACCGTGATCATGCTTGCGGGATTGCAGGGATCGGGTAAAACCACCCTGGCAGGAAAGCTCGCCAAGTGGCTGCGCGATCAAGGTCATACGCCGCTGCTCGTTGCCTGCGACCTACAGCGCCCAGGGGCGGTCAGTCAGCTGCAGATCGTCGGAGAGCGTGCAGGCGCAACGGTATTCGCGCCGCATCCGGGGACATCCATCGGCGGGGGCGAGAACGCGCTCGGTGTCTCGGCTGCGGATCCGGTCGAGGTCGCGCGCGCCGGTGTCGCAGAAGCCCGCAGCAAGCAGTTCGACATCGTCATCGTCGACACGGCCGGTCGACTCGGCATCGACACCGAGCTGATGAATCAGGCCGCGGGTATCCGCGACGCGGTGGAACCCGACGAAACCCTGTTCGTACTCGACGCGATGGTCGGCCAGGATGCTGTCAGTACAGCGCAGGCCTTCCGTGACGGCGTCGGCTTCACCGGCGTCGTACTGACCAAGCTCGACGGTGACGCGCGTGGTGGCGCCGCATTGAGCGTCCGTGAAGTCACCGGTGCGCCGATCATGTTCGCGTCGACCGGTGAGAAGCTGGAAGACTTCGATGTCTTCCACCCCGACCGTATGGCCAGCCGCATCCTCGGAATGGGTGACGTACTCAGCCTCATCGAGCAGGCCGAGCAGCACTTCGACGCCGAGCAGGCCGAGGCCACCGCCAACAAGATCGGCTCCGGCCAACTCACCCTCGACGACTTCCTCGAGCAGATGATGGCCGTTCGAAAGATGGGGCCGATCGGCAATCTGTTGGGCATGCTGCCCGGTGCAGGACAGATGAAGGAACTGGCCAACGTCGACGAGAAGCAGCTCGACCGGGTTCAGGCCATCATCCGCGGTATGACGCCGCAGGAGCGTACCGATCCCAAGATCATCAATGCGTCGCGGCGCTTGCGCATCGCCAACGGATCCGGTGTGAAGGTCTCCGACGTCAACCAACTCGTCGACCGCTTCTTCGAGGCTCGCAAGATGATGTCTGCGATGGCCGGCCGCATGGGAATGCCCGGCGCACGCAAGCAGGTTCGCAGCAAGAAGGGCAAGAAGGGCAAGAAGGGCGGTCGCGGCCCGACGCAGCCCAAGATCCGCGGAGGCTTCCCGGGTATGCCCGGTGGCATGCCAGCAGGGATGCCGGACCTGTCCGGAATGCCGAAGGGTCTCGATCAGATGCCGCCCGGGCTCGAAGGCATCGACCTGTCTCAGCTGAAGTTGCCGAAGAAGTAGGCCACGTGGCGGACTCCTACCTGATCCGGGGCCGAGTCCTGCCCTCGGGCAGCCCCGTCGAACTGTGGATACGGGATGGCCTCATCTCGCTCGAACCCGTGCCCGGTGCCGAGGTCGTGGCCGAGGACGGTTGGATCCTCCCGGGACTGGTGGACGCGCATTGCCACGTCGGCATCAAATACGGTGGCGGTCACGAGGATCTGTCCGGTGCCATCGCGCAAGCCGAGATCGAACGCGACGTCGGGGCGCTACTGCTGCGTGACGCCGGATCGCCCGTCGACACACGCGAACTAGACGATCACCCGGATCTTCCGCGGATCATCAGAGCCGGCCGGCACATCGCCTCGCCCAAGCGGTACATCCCTGGACTCGCCATCGACATCGAGGACGAGTCGCAACTGCCGGACGCTGTTGCACAGCAGGCGCGTATGGGTGACGGCTGGGTCAAGCTCGTCGGTGACTGGATCGATCGCAGAGTGGGCGACCTGCGACCGCTCTGGGACGACAAAATCCTGCGGACCGCGATCGATGCGGCCCATGCCGAAGGGGCGCGGGTCACCGCCCATGTGTTCGGCGAGGACGCGCTGCCCGGGTTGATCGAAGCAGGTATCGACTGCATCGAGCACGGCACGGGACTGACCGACGAGACCATCACGATGATGGTCTCGCACGGTACTGCGCTGGTTCCGACGCTCATCAACATCGAGACATTCCCCGACATTGCGGCGTCGGCGACGAAGTATCCGGTGTACGCCCGGCACATGCGGGAGTTGCACGCCAGGGTTGCCGAGACCATCGGGCGGGCGCACGACGCAGGGGTGCCCATCTATGCCGGGACCGATGCAGGTGGATCGATCCGTCACGGTCGCATCGCCGACGAGGTCGACGCACTCACCCGGATCGGGATGAACGCGACGGAGGCGCTCGGTGCAGCGAGCTGGAGCGCACGATCCTGGCTGGGGTGGCCAGGAATCGAGCACGGCGCCCCGGCAGACCTTCTGATCTACTCCGTCGATCCCCGCACCGGCCCCGACGTTCTGTCCACGCCCGATGTGATCGTGCTGCGCGGTGTGCCGCGACGGACGCGATGACGTCGTCGGACTCGCCTGACCAGGAACAACCGCCGAGTTGGGCCGGGATGGCGCCCATGAACCCGGTGCATCACCCGACGTCGGGTCTGTCCGACGGGTACTGGCGCGCCGAGGTCGCCGCGTCCCGGCGTCGTCCAGGGCAGCGGTGGGGGATCCCTGCGGCTGGGGCCGTGCTGCTGCTCAACCTCGCAGGATTCCTCGTGTTGCCACTCGTTGTGGACACCGATATCGCCGGCGTCTACGTGCTGGCGATCATGATGCCGAGCCTGGTCGCGATGCTTGTGTCCATGCTGTTCAGCTTCTATCGAGGCAACGGCCCCGTCGTGGATTTCGGCCTACCGACGTCGTCGACGGAATTCGGCAGTCAACTCAAATCGGGGTTCGCCTGGGGCGCGGTCGCACTCGGCGGCGGTATCGTTCTCGCGCTCGTCGTGCTCGCGCAGACGGATCTCGATGACCGAGCGCCGCTCGCTGGTCTGTTCGGCATCCCACTGCCGTGGAAGATCGTTCTCGCACTCTGGATCTGGCTCGGCGCTCCGTTCTGCGAGGAGATCATGTTTCGCGGCATGGTGTGGGGCGCGCTCGAACGTCGAGCGACGTCACTCCGGCCGACACGGTTCGCATGGTTGGGCAACAAATGGGTCGTGCTGGTCGTGACCGCAGTCCTGTTCGCACTCTGGCACCGCGAAGGGTGGCGGTTCGCGGTGCTCCTATGGGGCGGGCTGGCCATCGGGATCGCCCGGATGCGGTCAGGATCGGTTGCGTCGTCCACCGTTGCGCATTCGGTCAACAACACCTTGCCGGCGCTCGCTGTCCTGCTGGTGTCGTGACATCCGATTAACTGTCGGTATCGATCGTCTGGCACAATGGGACGCTGTTCGCCCGTCCACCGGTTACGTACCGAACGGCGGTCACAACACCCATCAACGCAAAACCGGGTGCGCAGTCCACGCGCACCGCAGAATTGCGACGTGACCAACTCGAAAGGCTTCACTTTTCATGGCTGTCAAGATCAAGCTCATGCGCATCGGTAAGATCCGCACACCGCACTACCGCATCGTCATCGCCGACTCTCGCACCCGCCGTAACGGCCGTGCGATCGAGACCATCGGCAAGTACGAGCCCAAGCAGGACCCGAGCATCATCGACATCGACTCCGAGCGCGCTCAGTACTGGCTGAACGTCGGCGCGCAGCCGACCGAGCCGGTCGAGGCACTGCTCAAGATCACCGGTGACTGGCAGAAGTACAAGGGTCTGCCGGGTTCGGAAGGCACCTTGCGTGTCGCCGAGGCAAAGCCCTCGAAGCTCGATCTCTTCAACGCCGCGCTGGCTCAGGCCGACGCCGAACCGCTCGGTGACGCCACCACGGCGAAGAAGAAGAAGGCTCCCAAGGCCGACGACGCTGCAAAGGCCGATGACGCTGCAAAGGCCGACGACGCCGCTGCTACCGAGACGGCAGAGACGCCGGCCGCCGAGGCTGCTGAGAAGTGAGTGCCGTTGTCGCCGACGCCGTCGAACATCTCGTTCGCGGTATCGTCGCCAATCCTGACGACGTTCGCGTCGAACTGATCACCGGACGCCGTGGGCGCACCGTCGAGGTGCACGTGCATCCCGACGACCTCGGCAAGGTGATCGGCCGCGGAGGCCGCACGGCAACCGCGTTGCGCACGCTCGTTTCCGGAATCGGCGGACGCGGAATTCGCGTCGACGTCGTCGACACCGATCAGTAGAGAAGTACATGGAGCTCGTTGTCGGCCGTGTGGCGAAGTCACACGGCGTCAAAGGTGAAGTCGTCGTCGATGTTCGCACCGACGACCCCGAACAGCGTTTTGCTGTCGGAGCTGTCCTTCGTGGACGCAAGCCTCGGACGCAGACCGACACCGTCTCGTACACGGTAGAAGCCGCCCGGGACCACTCCGGGCGGCTTCTGCTGCGCCTGAAGGGAATCGACGACCGTGCCGAGGCCGATGCGTTGCGCGGCACACTGTTCGTCGTCGAATCGGATGATCTACCTCCGTCGGAGGATCCGGACGAGTTCTACGATCACGAACTGGAAGGCCTGAAGGTTCGGTTGCTGGACGGCACCGACGTCGGCGTAGTTCGCGAGGTTCTCCATTCTGCAGCGGGGGAGTTGCTGTCGATTCGGCCCACCGATGGGTCCCGTACGGAAATCCTCGTTCCGTTCGTCGCAGCCATTGTCACCTCGGTGGCACTGGCTGACGGCGTCGTTGTCATCGATCCGCCCGAAGGTCTGCTGGACCCGGAGTAGACGCACGTGAAACTCGATGTAGTCACGATCTTTCCGGAATATCTCGCCCCACTGCGCACTGCGTTGCTAGGCAAGGCAATCGACAAGGGTCTGGTATCGCTCGGCATCCACGATCTACGTTCGTGGACCCACGACGTACACAAGGCTGTCGACGATTCCCCGTACGGCGGTGGACCCGGCATGGTGATGAAGCCGACGGTGTGGGGCGATGCGCTCGACGATGTCCTCACCGCCGACTCGCTGCTGGTGGTACCCACCCCTGCAGGCGTGCCGTTCACCCAGCGTGTGGCTGAAAGATGGTCGCGCGAGGAGCATCTGGTGTTCGCCTGCGGTCGGTACGAAGGAATCGACCAGCGTGTGTTCGACGACGCGGCAACCCGTGTCCGGGTCGAGGAAGTCAGCATCGGCGACTACGTTCTGATCGGCGGCGAGGCCGCCGTGCTCGTCATGACCGAGGCGGTCGTCCGACTTCTGCCAGGGGTTCTCGGCAATCAGCAGTCCCATCGAGAGGACTCGTTCTCCGACGGGCTGTTGGAAGGCCCGAGTTACACCCGTCCGGCGACGTGGCGTGGGCTCGACGTCCCCGATGTTCTCCTGTCGGGTGATCACGCTCGTATCGCAGCGTGGCGCGCGCGACAATCGTTGGAACGTACCGAGCAACGACGGCCGGATCTGTTGCAGGACTAGTCGATCAGACCATCCGGGAACAGCATGTTCACGAAACCCGTCAGGGTGTCCCGTGCGTGCCGAGCGCTACTGTCATCGGTCACGTCGACCACCGCTGTGTCCGGGTAGTTGTCCATGTCGTCCTCGTAGTGAATCTCCTCGCGCGAGATCAACGCGACGATGTACCGGTTGTCGACGCCGATCGTTCCGGTGGACAGATGTATCCAGCGATCGGCGATACAGCACATCCAGCCCTGTTTGACGGCGCGGACGGGTTCGGCGGGAAGTCCGTCGACGATTCCGAAATGCTGCTCGTATCCGTCCGTTGCAACAGGGCTCGACTCGCGCAGAAAGCCGATCATGGTTGCCGTCGACGCAGGCGACAGGCCGCCGACGCCGTCGAGCAGTCTCGAGTAATACGCAACGAGTTCTGCCGCCGAGGTCGTGGTGTTCCACCAGAGACCGTCCCACGGGGGCGACGTAGCAGTGAGGCCGTAGCGCTCGGTAACGCGGTTGATGATGTCGATGCCACCGTACTTGTACCAGAGAGTGTTCGCGGCGTTGTCGTCCGAAGATCTCAGCATCGACGCGATCGATTCCATGTCCTCCGCGGACACCGGCACCCCGGCTATCTCAGCGCCGCGCAGCACATCGTCGGCAATGAAGAGTTTCGATACCGATGCGGTCTCGACCTGCTCGGTGTCTCCGCTCGCGAAGTAGTCGCCGGTCCGGCGGTCGAGAAGGGCGAAGTCTACTTGCGCACCGCGACCGACGGCCGATCCAACAGCCTCTGGGATGCGTGCGCCGAGGTCGAGATCGGCGACGGTGTCCGTGTCGGGAAACGGTGACTCGGTGGTGCTGGCAGTCATGCTGCTCGGGGAATCGTCGGGAACGCTACATCCGGAGAACAGAATTGCTACCGCAGCGACGAGGGCCGCACACGAAACTGCCAGGACTTGCATCGGCCTGGACATTTCGAGGTCTCCCACTCTGGTCCGTCGAACTTCGTGTCACAGCCTAGCTGTAGGGTCGTGCGCCGTGACGAGTGCTCTGAAAACTGTGAACAAGCGCATAGCCGAGGAACTCGATGTTCGCGAGGGCCAGGTGGCTGCTGCCGTGGATCTGCTCGACAGCGGTTCGACGGTCCCCTTCATCGCGCGGTACCGCAAAGAAGTGACCGGAATGCTCGATGACGCTCAGTTGCGTCACCTCGAGGAACGGTTGCGCTACCTCCGTGAACTCGACGAGCGGCGCGATGCCGTGATCGAATCCATCCGTGCCCAGGGCAAACTCGACGATGCACTCGAGCAGTCGCTCATGCTCGCCGAAACCAAGGCGCGAGTCGAGGACATCTACCTCCCCTTCAAGCCCAAGCGGCGAACCAAGGCTCAGATCGCGCGCGAGGCGGGCCACCAGCCTGTCGCCGACGCCCTGATCTCGGATCCGAACACCGATCCCGCCGCCTACGACACCGAACAGCTCGACGGTGCGCGCGCCATCCTCGTCGAACGTTTCGCCGAAGATCCCGACCTCGTCGGGGAGCTGCGTGAGTTGATGTGGACGCGGGGAAAGCTGACGTCGACGGTCCGTAAGGGCAAAGAGGACGAGGGCGCCAAATTCGCCGACTACTTCGAATTCTCGGAACCGTTCACATCCCTGCCGTCGCACCGCATCCTCGCGGCGTTGCGCGGCGAGAAGGAAGAAGTGCTCTCCTTGGGCCTCGAACCCGATCAGGACGAGCCGGTTCCTGGAGTTCCGACGATCTACGAGGGTCGTATCGCCGCGAAATTCGACATCGCCGACCGTGGCCGTCCGGCCGACCGTTGGTTGCTGGACACAGTTCGGTGGGCGTGGCGGACCAAACTCCTCGTCACGATGGCGATCGACGTTCGCATGAGGCTCCGCCAGTCCGCCGAGAAGGATGCCGTCGACGTATTCGCCTCGAACCTGAAGGACCTGCTTCTCGCTGCGCCCGCCGGGAACCGCGCGACGATGGGCCTGGACCCTGGGTTCCGCACCGGAACCAAGGTCGCCATCGTGGATTCGACGGGCAAGGTGGTCGACTACGACACGATCTATCCACACAAGCCGCAGGGTAAGTGGGACCAGGCGCTGGCAACACTGGCTGCGCTGGCGGCGAAGCACTCGGTGCAGCTCATCGCCATCGGTAACGGCACGGCCTCGCGCGAGACCGATTCGCTCGCTGCGGAACTCATCGCGAAGTACCCGGCGGCGGGCTTGACCAAGATCGTCGTGTCCGAAGCAGGAGCATCGGTGTACTCGGCGTCGGCGTACGCGTCGAGCGAGCTTCCCGAGCTCGACGTTTCGATCCGCGGCGCAGTGTCCATCGCACGACGTCTCCAGGATCCGCTGGCCGAACTGGTCAAGATCGATCCGAAGTCCATCGGAGTCGGCCAGTACCAGCACGACATCTCGGAGTCTTTGCTCGCTCGGTCCCTCGGTGCGGTGGTGGAAGACGCTGTGAACGCTGTCGGCGTCGATGTCAACACCGCGTCCGTCCCGCTGCTGTCGAGGGTCTCCGGCATCGCCGGCTCGCTGGCGGAGAGCATCGTCGCGCATCGCGACGAGCACGGGCCGTTCTCCAGCCGGACCAAGCTCAAGGACGTGGCACGACTCGGTCCGAAGGCGTTCGAGCAGTGTGCGGGATTCCTTCGTATCTCCGGCGGCGAGGACCCGCTCGATCGATCGAGCGTGCACCCCGAGGCGTATCCGGTCGTTCGGCGCATCGTCGACTCCGCCGGCGTCGGCGTACGCGAGGTGATCGGCAACAGCTCGTTGCTGCGGTCGCTGAAGCCAGAGCAGTTCGCCGACGACCGATTCGGCGTTCCGACTGTCACCGACATCATCTCGGAGCTCGAGAAACCGGGTCGAGATCCGCGACCGGAATTCAAGACCGCCACGTTTGCGGCCGGAATCGAGAAGGTCGCCGATCTGTCTCCGGGTATGACGCTCGAGGGGGTCGTCACCAACGTCGCTGCCTTCGGGGCATTCGTCGATGTCGGTGTGCACCAAGACGGCCTCGTTCACGTGTCGGCCATGTCGCATAACTTCGTGAAGGATCCCCGCGAGGTGGTCAAGTCCGGTGATGTCGTCAAGGTGAAGGTGATGGAGGTCGACATCCCGCGTCAGCGCATCGGGCTGAGCTTGCGTCTCGACGACGAACCGGGTGCTACTGCGAAGGACAAGCCCCGCGCCGGTGGCGAGAATCGTCGTCAGCAGAGTGGGCCGCGTGGCGACAACCGATCCGGCCGCGACAATCGAGGCAAGCAGGCAAGCGCGCCCGCGGGCGGTTCGATGGCCGACGCGCTACGGAAGGCAGGGTTCGGCAAGTAGGCTCGGAGCTCTTCGGGTTCGACTGGAATCGGCGGGGTCGGAAAGGTTTGGATGCCGGCGTGAGATGGCTGGATCACGAGATCATCGCGCACGGACGGTTGCCTCTGCTGTGCTTTCTACTGGGGTTCCTCGGAGGCTTCCTGCTGATACGTCTGAGCGTCAGAATGATTCGGGCCCAGGTGAAGTGGTGGCCGGGCAACATCACACCGGGTGGGCAGCACATCCACCACGTGGTGTTCGGAATCGTGTTGATGCTCGTCTCCGGTATTTCGCTCATCGCGGTGTTCGAAGACGGGACTCAGGAGACCGGTGCAGTGCTCGCTGCGCTCTTCGGAATCGGCTCGGCACTCGTGCTGGACGAATTTGCGCTGATCTTCTACCTGAAGGACGTCTACTGGTCGGAGCAGGGGAGGACATCGGTCGATGCGGTGTTCGTCGCCGTCGCAGGGACCGGACTACTCCTGCTCGGCTTCCACCCGCTGGAGCTACTGAACGTCACCGACATCAGGCGTGACCCGGATCCGCTGATGCGGTTCGCGCTCGTGGCACTGGCGTTCGGTCACCTGGGGTTGTGTGCGGTCGTGCTGCTCAAAGGAAAGATCTGGAGTGGGTTGATCGGGTTGTTCTTCGCTCCGATTCTCGTTGTCGGTGCTGTGCGACTGAGCCGGCCCGGTGCGCCGTGGGCGCGGTGGCGGTACACGCTACGACCGAAGAAGATGGAGCGTGCGCTTCGGCGTGAGCGAACCATCAGACGGCCCGCGATTCGAGTCAAGGTCTACATTCAGGATCTCGTTGCGGGCAAGCCGAGCCTCGACCATGTGCTGACGGCCACCGAGGAAGAACTCGACAGGACTGTCCACGCGGCGCCGGCTCCTGCCGACCCGTCGCCGCCCACCGACGCGATTTCGCGACCTGCCGGGTGATCTGGCATGATGGACAGGTTGCCTGTACCAGGCACAGACCTAATCGGAGTACGAACCAGCCGAGTGCCACGAAGTCGTGGTGCCGCTCGGTTCCTCTACTCGTGCGAAGAACGCAAGGATGGCCCTACCTATGAACACTCTGGACTTCTTGGACAAGCAGTCGCTGCGCAGCGACATTCCTGATTTCCGCCCCGGCGACACGCTCAACGTGCACGTCAAGGTTATCGAAGGCTCGAAGGAGCGCGTGCAGATCTTCAAGGGCGTCGTCATCCGTCGCCAGGGTGGTGGCATCCGCGAGACCTTCACCGTTCGCAAGGTCTCGTTCGGTGTCGGTGTCGAGCGCACCTTCCCGGTCCACAGCCCGAACATCGCGCAGGTCGACGTCCTCACCCGCGGTGACGTCCGACGCGCCAAGCTCTACTACCTTCGCGATCTGCGTGGCAAGGCTGCCAAGATCAAGGAAAAGCGCTGAGAGCAGCGTTACCTCCAGCGTAGAACTCGAGCGCCGCATCGACCGTCACGGTCGGTGCGGCGCTTGTCGTTCCAGAGCGTGCGGCTAATCTGGTGCGGTGTCAGATTCCCCGCAGGATCCTCACGGCCGGTCCGACTCGCACAGCGAGGACGTCGAGACCAGGCGTCGTGAGAAGAAGCCCCGATCTTTCTGGCGTGAGCTGCCCATCTTGATCCTGGTTGCTCTGGTCCTGAGCTTCCTTCTGCAGACATTCATCGCCCGCGTCTATCTCATTCCGTCGGAGTCGATGGAGCCGACCCTGCACGGCTGTGCAGGATGTACGGGTGACCGGATAGTGGTGGAGAAGATCGGATACCACTTCGGAGATCCACAGCCCGGTGACGTCGTGGTGTTCCGCGGCCCGGACTCGTGGAACAGCGAGTTCGTGTCCACGCGATCGTCGAATGCAGTCGTTCGCGGTGCGCAGGAGGTGGGTTCTCTCATCGGAATCGTTGCACCCGACGAGAACGATTTGGTCAAGCGTGTGATCGCCACCGGTGGACAGACTGTCGAGTGCTGCGACGAGCAGGGCAGGGTGCTCGTGGACGGTAAGCCACTCGAAGAGCCGTACATACAGATGGACTTTCCGTTCACTCCCGATGTTCTGACGTGTGACACCGAATTGAAATCCGGGCGGTGTTTCTCGGCCGTCACCGTGCCCGAGGGGAACCTCTGGGTGATGGGCGACAACCGCAGCAACTCGGCCGACTCACGGTTTCATGTGACGGACGAGCTGATGGGCACCGTCCCGGTCGACAATGTCATCGGAAAGGCATTTCTCATCGCGCTGCCGCCCTCGCGCTTCGGCACCCTCGATTCGCCGGACATTCAGGGGCAGTGAGCCGGGGCGCAGCGATGACCGGTACCAGCAGTCGTGTGCGTGGCCGCCCGCCGTGGCCGCCTCGGCCTGTCATCCGCAGGTCGTCGGGCCTGCGGACGATGGAATCTGCCCTCGACCGAAACGGCCTCGGACCCGTTGCCGGCGTCGACGAGGCCGGACGAGGAGCGTGTGCCGGACCGTTGACGGTCGCGGCCTGCGTGTTGGGCCCCAAACCGTACGCTTCGCTCGCCGACCTCGACGATTCCAAGAAGCTGACCGAGAGGCGTCGGGAGGAGCTCTTCCCGAAGATCAAGCGGTGGGCACGCGCATGGTGTGTGGTGTTCATCGAAGCCGAGGAAGTAGATCGAATCGGCGTGCATGTTGCCAATATCGAGGGAATGCGGCGCGCGGTCGCCGGTCTCGGAATGACGCCTGGCTACGTGCTGACCGACGGTTTCAGGGTGCCCGGCCTCCCTGCGCCGTCACTGCCGGTGATCGGCGGTGACGCTACAGCGGCGTGCATCGCTGCGGCCAGCGTTCTGGCGAAAGTCTCACGCGACCGTGTGATGGTCGAGATGGATGGGCGCATTCCCGGCTATGGATTCGCTGTCCACAAGGGATACAGCACGAAGGCACATGCAGCCGCGCTGGCGGAGCTTGGGCCGTGCGAGGAGCACCGAATGTCGTACGCCAATGTTTCCGCGGCCGGAAGTCGGCTGCGAGAGAGTGCCCCGTCCCTGGGCCGAATGGACTGCGACGAGCCAAGTGCGCGATGATTGCTTTTCACGCTATGAGGACAGGATGAGAGAAAACCGATGAGTGCCGAGGATCTCGAAAAGTACGAAACCGAGATGGAACTCTCGCTGTACCGGGAGTACCGAGACATCGTCGGCCAGTTCAACTACGTCGTAGAGACCGAGCGTCGCTTTTATCTCGCGAACTCGGTAGAGCTGATCCCGCACAATGCCGATGGAGAAATCTATTTCGAGCTGCGAATGTCCGATTCCTGGGTGTGGGACATGTACCGCCCCGCCCGTTTCGTGAAGCACGTTCGGGTGATCACCTTCAAGGACGTCAACATCGAAGAGCTGGAAAAGCCCGACCTCAGGCTCCCCGAGTAAAGACGCACGTGACACCGACACTATGGTTGCTGCTCATTGCGTCCGCGATGTACGTCGTCGGCCGTCGTCGGTCCCGCACGAAGCTGGTGATGTTCGCACAGTTGATCGGGGCTGCGACAGTGTGCCTCGTCGTCGGGCAAGTCGTCTGGGCCTTACTTACGCAATGAACGGTACTGGATGAATTGATTTGCTGAAATCCATTGACCTGCACTGCTTTTCCAATTGATTCGGGTTCGAGAAGCGACCGATTCGAGACGCTTGATTCCTGAAATCCGACTGTGGATTTCAGGAATCTTTTGTATTCGGCAGTATTCAGTGGTAGAAACGCCTTTATCAGCATATTCCCTTCACTGTTAGAGGTTCGGACATGGCGCGCAAGACACTCGTCCAAATGATCGATGATGTCGACGGCTCCGTCATCAAAGACGGCCAGGGAGAAACCATAGAATTCGGTATAGGCGGCAACCAGTACCGGATCGATCTGAACCTGAAGCATGCGAACGAATTGCACGAGCAGCTTGCGTTCTGGATCGAGCACGCAGAAAAGGTGTCTGCCCGTCGAGGTCGCAAAGCGCCGAGCGGCCAGGCTCGCGGTAAGGCGGATCTGCAGGACATCCGGACCTGGGCACGTGAGAACGGGCACGACGTGAGCGCACGTGGGCGTATCAGCCAGGAAGTGCAGAACGCATACGATGCTGCTCACTGATCGGTAGAACATCCACTGATCGGTAGAACATCAGCGGTGCCCCGGCGCGCAGGCTCGTAGCCTGTTTGCGACCGGGGCACAGTTGTGTCCGCCGAATGCACATCGGTCCGACACATTCGGCTTCTCGGCGGGCGCACAGTCTGGTTTGTCCACAGGTCCATTCTTTGTGCACAGGGCAATTGTCGACCTGCTGGTTCGCGAGGAATCCGCTCCGGAGGACGTGCACAGTCGCATCTGGGTTCGGCAGTCGGCGAACCGATGACCGCAGGGGGCGACGATGTCGAAGTCGAATTCGGAATTGGGGGCGCGAGGGGAAGCGCTGGCTGCGTTGCACGTAGCCGACAGTGGGATGGAGGTGATCGATCGAAACTGGCGCTGCAGATACGG
>NZ_LVCV01000328.1 GCF_001647195.1 Rhodococcus sp. EPR-157
AGTCGGTGACGTACCCGAAGCAGTTGCGGATCAGGCGGTTGGCGTTGGCGTGGCTCGACGAGCGCGGAAGCCCGTGGGTTCGCATGAGATTCGACGTCGTGGCGATCCTGATGACCCGCGACGGTGATCCGGTGATCTCGCATCTGCGTGGAGCCTTCTGATGGCGCTGGGGCGTGCCTTCTCGGTCGCGGTGAGCGGTGTCGACGGTCAGGTGGTGGAGATCGAGGCCGATATCGGACGCGGACTGCCTGCGGTCCACCTGGTGGGTCTACCCGATACGGCGCTGAACGAGTCCCGTGATCGAGTGAAAGCCGCCGTGAGCAATTCGGGCGGCAAGTGGCCCGACTCGCGAGTGATACTCGCTCTGTCGCCGGCGACACTGCCGAAAGTCGGGTCGGTTTACGATCTGGCCCTCGCGCTCTCCGTTCTGGACGCGGACAAACAGATTCCGCGTCGCGCTCTGGAGAAAACTGTATTTCTCGGCGAGTTGGCGCTCGACGGTCGTCTTCGAGGAGTGCGTGGGGTTCTGCCGGGGGTATTGGCGGTCAAGCGGGCCGGATGGCAGCGGGTTGTCGTGCCGCTGGCCACACTGGCCGAGGCGGGCCTCGTCGACGGCATCGAGGTTCTCGGCGCGGTGTCGTTGAGGGAAGTTGTCTCCTGGCTGCGCGGTGAGACGGTCCTCGATCATCCAGTGCCCGCGGTGTACGACGACGGCACGACGTACCCCGATATGAGCGAGGTCGTGGGCCAGCAGGATGCTCGTTGGGCTCTCGAAGTCGCGGCGGCGGGAGCTCATCACATCATGTTGACGGGACCACCTGGAATCGGTAAAACGATGCTTGCGCAACGGCTTCCGGGGATACTGCCGCCGTTGACCGATGAGGAGTCGTTGGAGGTGACGGCGATTCACTCCGTGGCGGGAACGTTGACCGAGGATCGCCCGTTGATCTCGTCGCCGCCGTTCATCGCCCCACATCATTCGACCACGGTGAGTGCTTTGGTCGGCGGGGGCACCGGCATGGCCAAACCGGGTGCGGTCAGTCGAGCGCACAGGGGAGTGCTGTTCCTGGACGAATGTGCCGAGATGGGCGTGAAAGCACTGGAGGCGTTGCGAACTCCTCTCGAAGACGGTGAGATCAGAATTGCTCGAAGAGACGGCGTCGCACGCTATCCGGCTCGATTTCAGCTGATCCTCGCCGCCAATCCATGTCCGTGCGCACCTGCCAGAAATGCCGATTGCGTGTGTGCTCCCACTGCCCGCAGAAAATATCTCGGAAGGCTGTCAGGGCCACTGCTCGATCGGGTCGATCTGCGTATTGCCATGCAGACAGTGGCAACGGGAGCTCTGGCCGACGAGGTGGGCGAAACGACGGCGGAGGTGCGCGCCAGGGTGACCGGTGCACGCGATGCTGCAGCAGCACGATGGCGCGAGTACGGCTGGCGTACCAACGCCGAGGTGCCCGGACCCGCGCTGCGGCAGAAGTTTCGGCTGGGGAACGAGGCGTTGCGTCCACTCGAACGGTCGTTGCGAAACGGCTCGCTGACTGCACGTGGTGCAGACCGTGCACTGCGAGTGTCGTGGACACTCTCCGATCTGGCCGGTGGCGACATGCCAGGTCTCGACGAGGTCGGTGCAGCCCTCGACTTTCGAGACAGGGGGATGATGTGAGTGCACACGATCCGCGGCGTCTTGCGTGGGCGTACCTGTCTCGGGTCGCCCAGGGGCCACACCGCGCTCTTCTCGACTTCGCCGCTGCGGCGGGGCCCGAGGAAGCGCGGACCGCCGTGATCGGTGGAGGTCTCGGCGAACGGCTTCAAGTTCGGTCCCACATCGACACTGCAGCAGTCGATCTCGACCTCGTTGCATCCATGGGAGGTAGGTTGGTGACGCCGGACGACGAGGAATGGCCGATGTGGCGGTTTCTGGCCTTCGACGGTGCTGGGATGCCCGACGGGCCGGATCGGTGTGCGCCCTGTGCGTTGTGGGTGCTCGGCAGCCGTCGGGTGGCCGAGCTGGTCGACCGGGCCGTCTCGATCGTGGGGACGCGGGCCGCCAGTGCTTACGGTGAACACGTGACGGCAGAAATCGCCGGCGATCTGGCGGTCGACGGCTGGACGATCGTCTCGGGGGCGGCCTTCGGCATCGATGCAGCCGCCCATCGCGCCGCGCTCGGGGTCTCCGGAACGACGGTGGCGGTCCTGGCGTGTGGGGTGGACCGTGCCTATCCGTCCGGCCACTCGAGGCTCCTGCAGAGAATCGCGGGCAGCGGCGCGGTCATCAGTGAGTACAGCCCAGGGACCACGCCCGCGAAACACAGATTTCTGGCACGCAACCGAGTCGTCGCAGCATTCGGATCCGCAGTGGTGGTCGTGGAAGCCGGATGGAGAAGCGGAGCACGAAATACTGCGGCTTGGGCGCACAAGCTCGGCAGGCCAGTCCTTGCGGTACCCGGACCGGTGACATCGGCGTCGTCCAAGGGTTGCCACAGAATGATCAGAGAGGGTGAAGCTCGTCTCGTCGCGGATGCACACGATGTGGTCGCGGAGGCAGGTCCCTCGGGTGAGGTCGGCGAAGGTCGGCCGTCGATGTTCCGTGACATCGACGCTCTGTCCGACAACGCCTTGCTCGTCTACGAGGCTCTCCCCGCCACCGGCACGCGATCACCTCGGGAGCTGTCCGAACTGTCGTCGCTGCCGTTGACCAAGGTGCGTTCGGTACTTCCACTGCTCGAGCTCGAAGGGTTCGTGGCCAGCGACGAGACGGGATGGTTTCGTGTGGTGAAGTCGTGAGCCGGACAGACGAGATGCCGGTAACCTATATTAGGTAACACTTACTGGACAACATTGGCCAGCTCTCAGTCGTGACAGCTCGGAAAGGCTGAACTACGTGGCACGAAGCACAACAACGCTGACCGTCCTCCGGACCGAGGAACTGACGCCTCATATGCAACGGGTGTACCTCGGAGGTCCGGGGTTCGCGGACTTCCAACCGACGGAGTACACCGATTCGTACGTAAAACTGATCTTCGGGTCCGGCGACGATGAGATCAAGCGCACCTACACGGTCCGATCCGTCGATGCCGCAGCACGAGAAATCGCCATCGACTTCGTCGTGCACGGAGACGAAGGGGTCGCCGGACCGTGGGCGGCGCGCGTCGAGCCGGGGGAGGAGATCAGGATGTACGGGCCATCGGGTGCCTACTCTCCGCGGTCGGACGCCGACTGGCATCTGTTCGCCGGTGACGAGTCCGCGATTCCGGCCATCGCCGCAGCCGTCGAGGCACTTCCGGAGGACGCGATCGCCAAGGTGTTCATCGAGATCGCCGACCGAAAGGACGAGATC
>NZ_LVCV01000329.1 GCF_001647195.1 Rhodococcus sp. EPR-157
CGCCGTTGATCGCGGCCGTTCGCGAGACAGAATGGCTACCGGGCCAAGCTCAGGTCTTCATTCACGGCGAGGCTCAGGCCGTGATGCACAACCTCCGTGGCTACATCCGAAAGGAACGAGGCGTTCCGGCGGAATGGGCGTCGATCTCGGGGTACTGGCGTCGTGGCCGGACGGAGGAGAACTTCCGAGTGTGGAAGCGTGAGCTCGCCGAAGCCGAATCGGTCTCCGGGGCCTGATCGATCCCCTTCCGAGTGCCGGTGTCGGGCGCGTCAGGCTTGCCGTTGCGTGCGCCGCGGGCAAGGCTGTGTGCATGGTCGACTCGCTTGAACCCACCGTGACGGTGCATCTCGAGGACTACTCCGAGCACCTCACCCTGGGGCGCGGATTGTCGTCGCACACCGTCCGCGCGTACCTGCGGGACGCGGAGTCGTTGCTCCGGCATCTCGCGGATACGAATGGCTCGGCGAGTCTCGAGGCGCTCGACCTGCGTGTCCTCCGATCATGGCTGGCCAAGCAGGCACGCGATGGCTCGGCGCGAACATCGATGGCGCGTCGAACGTCGTCGGCACGGACATTCATCGCGTGGCTGCAGCGGAGCGGGCGGATTGCCACCGATCCGTCGCTTCGGCTGTCGGCCCCGCGAGCTCGCCGGACGTTGCCCGGGGTACTGAAACAGAACCAGGCGGCGGAGGCGATGTCGTGGGCGGAGCTGGGGGCGCGCGAACTCGATCCGATTGCGGTGCGAGACCGACTCGTGGTGGAGATGCTGTACGCAACCGGGATACGGGTGAGTGAGCTGTGTGGCCTCGACGTCGACGATGTCGACACCGAGAGGCGCGTGGTGCGCGTCGTCGGAAAGGGTGACAAAGAGAGGTCTGCTCCGTACGGCGGTCCTGCCGCACAGGCTCTGGACGTCTGGACGACATGCGGCCGTCCGAAGTTGGTGTGTGATCGGTCGGGGTCGGCCTTGTTCCTGGGACGGCGGGGTGGGCGCCTCGACCCGAGGCAGGCTCGCACCGCTGTGCACGAGGTGCTTGCCTCTGTTCCAGGTGCACCGGACCTCGGTCCGCACGGACTTCGTCACTCGGCGGCAACCCATCTCCTCGAAGGTGGCGCCGACCTCCGCGTGGTCCAGGAATTGCTCGGTCACTCCTCGCTGGCGACAACCCAGATATACACCCATGTCTCCGTAGATCGTTTGCGCGCTGTGCACGACCGCGCACATCCGCGGGCATGACCCGTGCCACGTGCTGATTCGCCAGTGTTTGGTAGCGTCGTGGGAAACAAACCGCATGCGGAGAATTTTGGGCTTCACGGGGAGTGAAGTCGAAGTTCGTCGCCGAAATCCGGATACGGGGGGACCGTGGGCCGCGAGCAACCGCACGGAACGTCGGCCGCGTGGTCGATCCGTGCCCAGCCCGGCTCGACTCAGCCGTCGCGTCCGAGCACAACGCCCATCGAACCTGTCAGGAACACCGGAGCATCGATGAACGGTGACCGTCAGTCTCCGCCTTGGCAAACCCCGCGGGGAACCGATCGTCAGCCCCCGCCGCGGTACACGCCCCCGGCAGAGCCAGGTCTACCGCCACCGGCGGAAGAGTGGACACCGCCGTGGGCGAGCGGCCCCTCGCAGCAACACCTGAACGACCCTCGCTACCAGCCGACAAGCCAGGATCTTGCGCCCGACAGCTTGCTTCGACGACCGAAACGCGCGTCGACGTCCGGGTGGCGTCGTGGCGTGCACCGGCTCACCGGGGGAGTCATCAATCCCGGTGAGTCGACTGCGGAGGAGCGGTATCGCAATCAGGTCGAGCGGATTCGTCAACCGGTCCTCGGTGACTACCGGATAGCGTTTCTGTCACTCAAAGGTGGCGTCGGCAAGACCACGACGACCCTGGGGCTCGGTTCGACCTTCGCATCGCTCCGCGGTGACTGTGTCATCGCCGTCGACGCGAACCCCGATTTCGGCACGCTGGGCGAGCGGGTCCCGAATCAGACTTCGTCCACTGTCCGCGACTTGCTGGCCGACGCCGACAACATTCGCCGATATTCCGACATCAGGGCGCACACCTCGCAGGCGCCGAGCAGGCTGGAAGTGCTTGCCGGGGAGCGGGATCCGGCGGCGTCGGAAATGTTCGGCGAGCAGGACTATCGCGCAGTCATCGAAATGTTGCAGGTCTACTACAACCTGATCCTGACCGACTGCGGCACCGGCATCATGCACTCGGCGATGAACGGCGTGCTGCAGTTGGCCAATGCATTGGTGCTTGTCTCGTCGCCCGCGGTGGATGGCGCGCGGAGTGCGGCCGCGACTCTGGACTGGCTGCAGCTGCACGGGTACGGACACCTGGTCGAGCGGACGGTGGTCGTCATCAGCTCCGTCCGTCCGGGTTCGTCGGCAGTCGACATGAATCTGCTCACGCAGCACTTCCTCGAGCGCTGCCGGGCCGTGCTCGTCGTGCCCTTCGACGAGCACTTGGCAGAAGGAGCAGTCGTGGATCTCGAACTGCTGCGACCGCAGACGAGGGCGGCGTTCGTCGAGCTGGCTGCCATGGTCGCCGACGATTTCCCAGCAGCCTCGGGGCGCCACTCCGGGGCGAGCTGGCGGTAGGTCGCCTAAGGAGTCAGCGGCTTGAGCCGAACGGGTGTGGTCCGCATCAACGCCAACGGGTCGAGATAGGTTCGGTCGCGCCGGACGCCCCAGTGCAGGCACGGCGTGGCACATCCGGTGTGACCGGGAGCCAGGGTGCCGATGAGGTCGCCTGCTCGGACCCGTGAGCCCGGTGCAACCGAACCGACGACTGGTTCGTATGTCGTGCGTAATCCGTTCGGATGGTCAACGGACACAACAGGTTTGGTTGCGACGATTCCGGCGAAGACCACGACGCCGTCGCCTGCGGTTCGAATGCCCTGCCCCTCGCGGCCTGCCAGGTCGACCCCTCGGTGCCCGGGCAACCACTCGTGCTCGGGTGGATCGAAGGACCGTACGACGAGCGGCCGCGGTTCGAGGGGCCATACGAACGGCGTCTGGGCACGGGCTGGGGGTGCGAGCAGAATCGCAACAGCGAGCTCCACGCACAGGCATGTGACGAGAAATCTCATCGTCTCAGCATCCCCGTGGACGGTCCGACTTCTTCCGCTCGATACCGATCTGTGGAGAAAGATCGGATTCATCCACAGGCGGCCCGAGGTCTTGACGGATGGGCCTGGTTATGTGCTGGGGAAACAACGTCGTACACTGTTGGAGCGACCTGTGCCTGCACAGGTCGACTTCGCGCGTCCGCGTAACTGTGTGCCCGTCTTCGGACGGTACCGCTCGGTGACCGGTTGCCGGCGGTCCCATGTGCAGCTCGTATGGGTCCGGCAATCGGCGGACGCCAGGGCAGGGGTCATACGACACCCTGCGTCAACCGGCAATCGAAAGCGAGTTATTCAGCTATGGCTGTAGTAACCATGAAGCAGCTGCTCGACAGCGGCACCCACTTCGGACACCAGACACGTCGCTGGAACCCGAAGATGAAGCGGTTCATCTTCACCGACCGCAACGGCATCTACATCATCGACTTGCAGCAGACTCTGACCTTCATCGACAAGTCATACGAGTTCGTCAAGGAGACCGTCGCCCACGGTGGCACGGTTCTGTTCGTCGGCACCAAGAAGCAGGCGCAGGAGTCCATCGCCGCTGAGGCAACTCGCGTGGGAATGCCCTACGTGAACCAGCGCTGGCTCGGTGGCATGCTCACCAACTTCCAGACGGTCCACAAGCGTCTGCTCCGCCTCAAGGAGCTCGAGGCAATGGAGCAGACCGGCGGCTTCGAGGGACGCACCAAGAAGGAAATCCTCATGCTCACGCGTGAGATGACCAAGCTGGACCGCACCCTCGGTGGTATCCGCGACATGGCCAAGGTTCCGTCGGCCATCTGGATCGTCGACACCAACAAAGAGCACATCGCCGTCGGCGAAGCTCGCAAGCTGAAGATCCCGGTCATCGCGATCCTCGACACCAACTGCGACCCCGATGTCGTCGACTACCCGATCCCGGGTAACGACGATGCAATCCGTTCGGCTGCACTGCTGACGAAGGTTGTCGCATCGGCCGTCGCCGAGGGCGTCCAGGCTCGTGCGGGTCTCAACACCGCGTCCGATGCCAAGCCCGAGGTCGGCGCAGGCGAGCCGCTCGCCGAATGGGAGCTCGAACAGCTCGCACAGGCGTCACCCGCTGCCGAGGCCACCACGGAAGCAGCAGCAGAGGCTCCCGCCACGGAGGCTCCCGCAGCAGAGGCTCCCGCTGCAGAGGACGCACCCGCCGCGGAAGCACCAGCAACGCAGGCTTGATTCAGGGGGTCCCGACCGGAGTGAATGGATCCGGTCGGGACCTTTCTGCGGCACCGACCTTTTTGCATGCTTCGCCCACCCACAGCATTTTCAGGAGGCTCGCACACCATGGCGAATTACACTGCCGCTGACGTCAAGCGGCTCCGGGAGCTCACCGGCTCCGGAATGATGGACTGCAAGAACGCACTCGCCGAATCCGACGGTGACTTCGACAAGGCCGTCGAGCAGCTTCGCATCAAGGGCGCGAAGGACGTCGGCAAGCGCGCCGAGCGGTCCACCGCCGAAGGCCTCGTCGTCGCCAAGGGTGGCGTTCTGGTCGAAATCAATTCCGAGACCGACTTCGTGGCCAAGAACGAAGAGTTTCAGACCTTCGCCGATTCGGTCGCTGCAGTTGCAGCCGAGGGCAAGCCTGCCGACGTCGACGCTCTCAAGGCGCTCGACCTGAACGGCAAGACTGTCGACACCGCACTGCAGGAGCTCTCGGCGAAGATCGGCGAGAAGCTCGAGATTCGTCGTGTCGTGTCCTTCGACGGACCCGTCGCTACGTACCTGCACAAGCGCAGCGCAGACCTTCCGCCCGCAGTCGGCGTGCTCGTCGAGTACACCGGTGACGGCGAGGCGGCTGCCGAGGCTGCTCGTGGCGCAGCAATGCAGGTTGCAGCGCTGAAGGCCAAGTACGTCACTCGTGACGAGGTTCCCGAGGATGTCGTCGCCTCCGAGCGTCGAATCGCCGAGGAAACTGCTCGCGAGGAAGGCAAGCCCGAGCAGGCATTGCCGAAGATCATCGAAGGCCGCGTCAATGGCTTCTTCAAGGATGTCGTGCTGACCGAGCAGTCGTCGGTGCAGGATTCCAAGAAGACCGTCAAGGCAATTCTGGACGAAGCAGGCGTGAAGCTGACCCGTTTCGCTCGCTTCGAGGTCGGCGCGAGCTGATCGCCCGCAACTGACTGCTGTACAAGATGCCGCCCGTCCGACGCGAGTCGAACGGGCGGCATCTTGCGTGTCGCAGGCGGTGTCGTCTGCGACGGCGTCGATAAGGCAGGATAAGGGTACGGGTGCTCAGCGCGCCCATTAATCGTGCGCATTCGAGACGGCGAGAACCGAGGAGAGCAATGACCGATCCCGCCACCGACCGCCCCGGGTTCAAGCGAGTGATGCTCAAGCTGGGTGGTGAGATGTTCGGAGGAGGCCAGGTCGGCCTCGATCCTGATGTCGTCAACAACGTTGCCGAGCAGATCGCCGAGGTTGTTGCCACCGGTGTTCAGGTGGCTGTGGTCATCGGTGGCGGCAACTTCTTTCGCGGGGCAGAACTGCAGCAGCGAGGCATGGACCGTTCACGTTCCGATTACATGGGCATGCTCGGAACGGTCATGAACTGTCTCGCCCTGCAGGACTTCCTGGAGAAACAAGGCGTCGCAACGCGCGTGCAGACAGCCATCACCATGGGGCAGGTTGCCGAGCCGTATCTCCCGCTGCGTGCGCGTCGACACCTGGAGAAGGGGCGCGTCGTCATCTTCGGCGCAGGCATGGGAATGCCGTACTTCTCCACCGACACCACCGCCGCTCAGCGTGCGCTCGAGATCGGGGCCGAGGTGCTGCTCATGGCCAAGGCAGTCGACGGCGTGTACTCGGCCGATCCCAGGGAAGACCCGAACGCGACCATGTACGACACCATCACCCATCGTCAGGTGATCGAAAAGGGCCTGAAGGTTGCCGATGCGACAGCATTCAGCCTCTGCATGGACAATCAGATGCCGATCATGGTGTTCAACCTGTTGACCCAGGGGAACATTGCTCGTGCAGTGGCGGGTGAAAGCATCGGAACCCTGGTCACATCGTGAGCATGACGAAGAAACGAACGAGGACACGCCGGTGACACCGGCACGGACGATGGAGGACAGATCGTGATCGACGAAGCGCTCTTCGACGCAGAAGAAAAGATGGAGAAGGCGGTCACCGTCGCACGCGACGATTTGTCCTCCATTCGAACGGGTCGAGCGAATCCCGGCATGTTCAACCGCATCGTCGTCGAGTACTACGGTGCTCTCACTCCGATTACCCAGCTCGCGAGCATCAATGTCCCAGAAGCTCGCCTCGTCGTCATCAAGCCGTACGAGGCATCGCAACTGGGCCCCATCGAGACTGCGATTCGTAATTCCGATCTGGGCGTCAACCCGACCAACGACGGCAACCTGATCCGTATCGGGGTGCCACAGTTGACGGAGGAGCGACGCCGTGAGTTCGTGAAGCAGGCCAAGGGTAAGGGTGAGGACGCGAAAGTCTCCATCCGTAACGTCCGGCGTAAGACGATGGAAGAGCTCAAGCGGATCCAGAAGGACGGCGAGGCAGGCGAAGACGAGGTGGTGCGGGCCGAGAACGAGCTCGACAAGACCACTGCGAAGTACACGGCTTCCGTCGACGAGCTCGTCAAGCGCAAGGAAGCCGACTTGATGGAGGTCTGATCCTCCCGCGTAACCGAGTATGAACATCAAGCAAGGAGACAGCGTCGTGGTGGGTTCGGAACGACCACTGGGGTCTGCCGCACCCGACCCATCGACGCCCGACGGGTCGGCCACCGCAAAGTCACAGGGAAAAGCCGGGCGTAATTTGCCCGCGGCGATCGCTGTGGGCGCAGGCCTCGGCGTATCCCTGATCCTCATCATGGTGTTCGCGCCGATGGTGTGGATCGGTGTCGTCGCGGTCGCGCTCGCCGTGGCGACGTACGAGGTATCGAAACGGCTCCGTGAAGCAGGAGTGCTCGTCCCGCGCATTCCGTTGATCGTCGGCGGGCAAGCGATCATCTGGTCCGGGTGGCCGTGGGGAACCACCGGTGTATTGAGCGCCACCGCAGCGACTGTTCTGGTCTGCATGGTCTGGCTGCTTCTGCAGCAGGGCCTCGGCTCGGCGCCGAAGAACTATCTACGCGAACTGGCAGTCACGATCATGGTCGCGTGTTGGCTACCCCTGCTCGCGTCGTTCGCCGTGCTGATGGTTCTCGACGACAACGGAGCCGGCCGGGTCCTTGTCTTCCTGATCGCGGTCGTATGTTCCGACATCGGTGGGTATATCGCCGGTGTGCTGTTCGGGAAGCACCCGATGGCTCCGGCAATCAGTCCGAAGAAGTCCTGGGAGGGGCTCGCCGGGTCTTTGCTGTTCTGCATCATCGGGTGCTTGCTGACGGTCACTTTGATCCTCGAAGCGAACTCGCTGATCGGCGTTCTTCTCGGCGTGGTCCTCGTCGTGACCGGAACCCTGGGGGATCTCATCGAATCCCAGGTCAAGCGCGATCTGCGGATCAAGGACATGGGGACACTGCTTCCCGGTCACGGCGGCATCATGGATCGCCTCGACTCGCTGCTGCCGTCGGCGTTCGTCGCCTGGTTGGTCTTCGCAATCCTGCTGTGAGCGATCCCCACACGATTCCTAGTCCGAACATCTGGCATTGGCCACGGGTGTACGAGGCGGAGAATCGCGCGCAGGATCCCGACGGACGAATTCCTCGCGTTCTACGAGCAGTCGCTCCGTACCAGGACAAGACCATCGTCGACGTGGGCTGTGGCACTGGTTTTCATCTCCCGGGCTTCGCGGTGGCAGCGGAGCGGGTGATCGGCGTCGAACCGCACGAGCCATTGCGACGAGGCGCACTGAGGAGGGTCGCCGAACTCGACAATGTCGAAGTCCTGGCAGGGCACGCCGAGTCGTTGCCTTTGCCCGACGAGTCGGTCGACGTCGTCCACGCGAGAACTGCCTACTTCTTCGGTGTCGGGTGTGGGCCAGGGATCACCGAGGCGATGCGAGTGCTCCGTCCGGGGGGCTGCTTGGTCGTGGTGGATCTGGACGTGTCCGCGTCGCCGTACGGAGACTGGATGCGGTTGGACCTACCGAAGTACAACTGCGAGGCAGTGGAGTCGTTCTTCGAAGCGCAGGGCTTCGATCTCGAGCGCGTCGATACCCGGTGGAGTTTCCCGGATCGTCCGACTTTGCGCTCGGTATTGGGCATCGAGTTCACCGAACGCACAGCGGCCAGGGCTGCGCGGAGCATCCCTGGCCTCGACATCGATGTGCGGTACCGAGTCCACTGGCGTCGTAAGCCGCGGGGACTCGAATTGAAATGACCTAGTCTGCGTGAATCCCGAACACTTCGGCTGCCTCGCGGATCTTCAGCGCCTTCGCCAGTCGGGGGAGGTCGCTGCCGTCTTTGACGTGTGCGCCGTCTGCGCCCAGTGCGTCGACGACTTCGTCGGCCCAGGTCACATCACTCGGAGCGGGAGCGAGTTCACGGTTGACTGTCGGGGCCTGTTCGGTGTGCATGCACAACTTGCCCGTCATCCCCATCGACAATGTCAACGCCGAGTCGCGAGCAAGGATGCTCTCGTTCGCAGTGAGGGTCGGCCCGTCGATCGGGCCAGGCAGGCGGGCTGCCCGGGACGAGACGACCAGACGTGAACGCGGGTATGCCATGGCGAGGGGCTCGTCGCTCATGCCGGTATCGCGACGAAAGTCGCCGCTGCCGAAGGCGAGTCGGAACGTCGAGTCGGCTCTAGCAATCTCCGGTGCTGCTTCGAGCCCGACGGCAGATTCGACGAGGGCCAGAATGCGGGTACCGGGCGCGAGGCGCGCTGCGGTGGCATCCACCTGGCTCCCGCTTTCGGTCTTGGCCAGCATTACGCCAGCGAGGCCACGAAGCCCCGACAACGCCGCGAGATCGTCGGCCCAGAAACTGGTGGTCGCGTCGTTGATCCGAACCCATGCCGAGTTGCCGGCTTCGAGCCAGGCGACGACCGCGTCGCGAGCGGCGGGCTTGGCTTTGGGCGCGACGGCGTCTTCGATGTCGAGAATCACAGCGTCGACGTCTGATTCGACGGCGGCAGTGAACGTGTCCGGCTTGGTTGCGGGTACCAACAGCCACGAGCGTGCGCGCTCGGGCGCCACGCCGGATGTCACTGGGGTTTCCATGAAAGTGGTCACGTCAGGCTCCTAGCGGTGAGATCGGGCACGCCCTAGCATTATCGATTCAGTTCGACGACGCCAGCTTGTGTGCATAGTGTTCACCCCGGTCGGTGTCTACTTTCGCTTTGCCGCGCGTCGGATCTGCACGATGCGCACTCCGCCCGCAAGCGCCATGACGAGAGCGCCCGCAATAGCCGCAAGGAGCATGCTGACCCCGAGAGGCAACTCGAAGGTCCACACGAAGATGTTGACCGGAACAGAGTCCAGGTTCTGCAGAATGAAGATCAACAGAATGATCAGAACGATCGCCCCGACGACCAATCCCGTCCAGGTGGCAGCGGCTCTGGTGTGGGCGATGCCTTCCGGTGACGTCCCTGCGGGAGGTCTGGTGTCACGCACTGCTTCGGGATCCGGCGCACTGTGATCGCCGGAATCGGGTGTCGTGATCGCGGACGGTGTCGAATCGTCGTACGTCGCGGGAACCCCGGTGGGATCGGCGAACGAGTCGTCGTACTTGTCGCCTGCTGGTGTTGACATTCTCTGATCCTTTCGTACGCGGGACTCGAATGCACGCGTATCCGTTGTCGATTCGGTTACCCTTCCGATTCGAACTGGAAACAGCCGGTGGACTTCAGGGACGGTTGCTCCTGAATAGGAGAGATCGCTCGGTAATGGGACACTGGGAGCACTATGAGTGACTCCGCTACTGCACCCGACGCCACCGCCGACGACACCACGGCCGAGAACCCTGCGCCGAAGAGTCGACCGACGCTGCCGCTGGTGTTCGCGGATCGCAAGCGCGGCATGCCGCCGCGCCACCTCGCGGACCTCGACCGCGACGGTTTGAAGGCCGCTGTCAAGGCGCTCGGACTACCTGCATACCGCGCGGATCAGCTGGCACGCCACTACTACGGTCGGCTCGAAGCCGACACCACGAACATGACGGATCTGCCTGCTTCGGTGCGCGAGAAGGTGGGCGCGGATCTCTTCCCGACGCTGTTGACGCCGATCAAGCATCTGGCCTGCGATGACGGAGACACCCGAAAGACGCTCTGGAAGGCCAACGACGGCACGTTGCTCGAGAGCGTCCTGATGCGGTACCCCGACCGCGCGACGTTGTGCATCTCGAGCCAGGCCGGGTGCGGGATGGCTTGCCCGTTCTGTGCCACCGGCCAGGGCGGCCTCGACCGCAATCTCACGACCGCCGAGATCGTCGATCAGGTCCGGTCTGCGGCTGCCGACATGCGTGACGGTGCGGTGGCTGGAGGCGAGGGCCGGTTGTCCAACGTCGTGTTCATGGGTATGGGGGAGCCGCTGGCGAACTACAAACGGGTCGTCGCCGCGGTCCGAAAGATCGTCTCTCCTGCGCCCGACGGGCTCGGTTTGTCGCAACGATCTGTCACGGTCTCGACGGTCGGGTTGGCTCCGGCGATCCGCAAACTTGCCGACGAAGGTCTGTCGGTCACGTTGGCCGTGTCTCTTCACACACCGGACGACGAGCTCCGCGACACCCTGGTTCCAGTGAACAACCGGTGGTCCATTGCGGAAGTTCTGTCTGCCGCACGGTACTACGCGGATCAGACCGGTCGACGGGTCTCGATCGAGTACGCCATGATCAAGAACGTCAACGATCAACCGTGGCGCGCGGACCTGCTCGGAAAGAAATTGCTCAAGGCGCTCGGGTCGCGCGTGCACGTGAACTTGATTCCGCTGAACCCGACTCCGGGGAGCGAATGGGACGCGAGCCCGAAGGACGTCGAGCGGGAGTTCGTCAGAAGAGTGATCGCGCAGGGAGTTACGTGCACCGTCCGCGACACTCGTGGGCAGGAGATCGCCGCAGCCTGCGGCCAGCTGGCAGCCGAGAACTGACCTGCTGCCAGCAGGTGGCTAGCGGGGTTTGCGGCGCACGATCACGTCGCGCACCACGAGGCCGACGAGCGCGACTGCGAAACCGACGAGCCACAGATCTTCCACCAGGCCGGTGTGATTGCCGTGAATCATGAAGAGCAGGAATGCGGCGACGACGATCGCTGCCACGCGCATTGCCTTGTTCGATTCACCGCTCCATCCCCACTCGGCGGACGGCACCTCGGCGATGTCCTCGTGGGTGTACTCGACCGGGTCGTACGAAGCGGGGTTCAGCTCGGCTTGTGCCACCGGTCGATCCTCTCGGGTAGTTCTCGCGCCGTCGGCTCGGCGCGCACGTAGGTGAGGACAATATTTGCATACGACCGCCCGTCGTAGCCACCAGGGTCCACCGGTCGCCGGCGAATCGGGCGCAGAATGCCGATTGCTGGGAGACTGTCGTTTCGTGACCCCGGAACGACTGTCTCATTCTCCCGTCCCGTACCCGCGCGACATGGTCGGTTACGGTGCGACACCGCCGGATCCGAAGTGGCCGGGCGGCGCCCATGTCGCCCTCCAGTTCGTTCTCAACTACGAGGAGGGCTCGGAGAACAACGTTCTCGACGGTGACACGAAGTCCGAGACGTTCTTGTCCGAGATGGTCGGAGCGCAGGCCTTCCCGAACCGACACATGAGCATGGAGTCGCTGTACGAGTACGGCTCTCGTGCCGGTGTGTGGCGCGTCCTTCGCGCCTTCGAGCGTCGCGGCCTTCCGCTGACCGTGTTCGCCGTCGCACGCGCGATGCAGCGAAATCCGGAGGCCGTCGCGGCGTTCGTCGAGCAGGGCCACGAAATCGCGAGCCACGGTCTGCGGTGGCTGAGCTACCAGCTCATCGACGAGCACGTCGAACGTGAACACATGGCCGAAGCGATGCAGATCCTGACCGACCTGACCGGCAGCGCACCCCGTGGCTGGTACACCGGTCGCGACTCGCCCAACACTCGCTCGCTGGTAGTCGAGCATGGTGGGTTTCTCTACGATTCCGATTCCTACGCCGACGACTTGCCGTACTGGACGCGTGTGGCGCGCGGATCGGAGACGGTCGATCATCTCGTCGTTCCCTAGACGCTCGACACCAACGACATGCGGTTCTCCTCACCCGGCGGGTTCTCGACCGGTGACGAGTTCTTCGCGCACCTTCGGGATGCGTTCGACGTGCTGTACGCGGAGGGTGCGGCCGGCGCGCCGAAGATGCTCTCGATAGGGCTGCACTGCCGCCTGGTCGGCCGTCCGGCGCGCATCGCTGCGCTGGAGAGATTTCTGGATCATGTGCAGTCTCACGAGAAGGTCTGGATCGCCAGACGCGTCGACATCGCGCGTCATTGGATCGACAACCATCCGCCGCAACGCGGTTAGGTACGGGCGAGGTCCTTCAGCGCAGCGATGTACCGGTCGGTGAACACGCGCTGTACACCCCGTCCCACTGGTCCGCCGATCTTGGTGAACCATCTGCCGGGGCGTGAGAACGCACGGATGTGGGCGTAGACGACGGCATCGTCCTCGTCGAACGCACTGTCTTCGTCGAATTCGACGAGAAAGCACTCTTCGCCCTGCTCGGGGTGTCCGGCGAGCGTTCCGTACGCGAACCCGGCTCGGTGATCCTCGTCGATCACATAGACAACCTGGCACGGGATTCGTACCGGTCCGAGTTTCAGGACCACCGTCGAATCGGCTTCGGCCGTCCGGGTGTCGGATTCGACGCGAAGTCCGGCTCGTCGGTGCATGTCCCAGTTCATCAAGCCGGCCACTGCCGCCGCGTATGCCGCCCGGCCGGTTCCGATCGGGATGCGTCGATCGATGTGATGAAAGCCGTCGGGCAGTCGGCCGCGGGTAGCGCCTACATCGTCGTACGAGAGGTTCATGACATCCGAGCCTGCCACGTAGGGCGTACGCATAGGAGACTCTCAGGCTCGATCAGGAACAATGGATGCCGTGCCAGAGCCTCGAACACCTGCCGAGCCGTCGTCCAACTCTCCCAAGCGCGTTCTCCTGCTGGGCAGTACCGGATCGATCGGCACTCAAGCGCTCGACGTCATCGGTGCCAATCCCGACCTGTTCGAGGTGGTGGGACTGGCTGCGGGTGGCGGAAACATCGAACTGCTCCGCCGGCAGATCAGAGAAACCGGAGTCGACGCGGTGGCGGTGGCAGACTCCGCCGCGGGGGCGGAGCTGAACCATCCGAACACACTGACCGGCGATCGAGCCGTCACCGAGTTGGTGGAGTCGACTTCTGCCGACATCGTGTTGAACGCCCTCGTCGGATCCCGCGGCCTAGAGCCGACTCTCGCCGCCTTGAAGACCGGCGCGACGTTGGCGCTCGCCAACAAGGAGTCGCTGGTGGCAGGCGGTGAGCTCGTGATGGCTGCAGCGGCACCCGGCCAGATCGTTCCGGTCGACTCGGAGCATTCGGCGTTGGCTCAGTGTCTGCGGGGAGGGCGCGCCGAAGAGGTCGAGCGGTTGATCCTGACCGCGTCGGGCGGGCCGTTCCGAGGGTGGTCGGAGGTCGAGCTGAAATCGGTGACACCGGCGCAGGCAGCTGCCCATCCGACGTGGTCGATGGGCCCGATGAATACCCTCAACTCCGCGACCTTGGTGAACAAGGGCCTCGAACTCATCGAAACGCACCTGCTTTTCGGAGTGCCGTACGACCGCATCGACGTGACGGTGCACCGTCAGTCGATCGTGCATTCCATGGTCACGTTCTTCGACGGCTCCACCATCGCGCAGGCCAGCCCGCCGGACATGCGTCTACCTATCGCGCTGGCTCTCGGCTGGCCGAACAGAGTTCGCGACGCAGCGCGAGCGATCGACTTCACCACGTCGTTCACCTGGGATTTCGAGCCTCTCGACGACCGAGTGTTCCCGGCGGTTCAACTAGCACGTGAGGCGGGTATTCTCGGCGGCTGCATGACCGCGGTGTACAACGCGTCGAACGAAGTGGCGGCGGAAGCGTTCCTCGCCGGACAGATCGACTTTCCGCAGATCGTGGACACTGTCAGGAAGGTCGTCGACGATGGCAGTGGTGAGTGGGTCGCTACCCCCACCAGCGTCGACGAAGTATTGGCAGCCGACTCCTGGGCTCGCCGCCAGGCCCGCACGCTCTTGAACCAGAAGGACTGAACCAACGATGGTGTTCGCATTCGGCGTCCTCCTCTTCGCACTGGGCATCACTGTGTCGATCGCTCTGCACGAGGCGGGGCACATGTGGACCGCCCGCGCCACCGGCATGAAGGTGCGACGGTTCTTCATCGGGTTCGGACCCAAGGTCTTTTCGTTCCGCAGGGGCGAGACCGAGTACGGATTGAAAGCGATTCCGGCGGGCGGCTTCTGTGACATCGCAGGTATGACGGCGATCGACGAACTCGCGCCCGACGAAATCGAGCGCGCGATGTATCGGCAGAAG
>NZ_LVCV01000330.1 GCF_001647195.1 Rhodococcus sp. EPR-157
GGGGATTGCCGAACCTCAATCCGCCGACCACAGCGCTCGTCGGCGAGATGCCCTGCGTCACGGCAACCCAGAACGACGATCTGACGTACCCCGAATGCTCCGGTCCGAGTCCCGCGTATGTGGCCGGGATACGCGAAGGTGACGTCATCGTTTCGGTGAACGGAACCGCGACCGCGGACTTCACCGACGTCGTGAAGGCCACCCAACCGCTTTCCGGCACAGTCGATTTCGTCGTCGAGCGTGATGGATCCGAGCTGACGTTCCCGGTGCAGGTTCAGCAGGTGCAGCGTTGGGTGTCCGACGGCACCGAGACCGGTCGTGAGTCGGCCACGGTGGGCGCAGTCGGTGTTCAGCTCGCTCAGTTCTATCCGACCCAGTACAACCCGCTTGCCGCGGTTCCGGCGTCGTTCGCGTTCACCGGGGACATGTTCGTCGAGACCGCGCACCGGCTGGTGCAGATGCCGAGCAAGGTTGCCGACCTCTGGACCTCCGTCACCGGCGGTGAGCGCGATCCGGAAACTCCGATCAGTGTCGTCGGCGCCAGTGTCATCGGCGGGCAGTTGGTCGAGCGGTCCATGTGGCCGGTCTTCGTGTTGCTGTTGGCGAGTCTGAACTTCTTCCTCGGCATCTTCAATCTGCTGCCTTTGCTGCCTCTCGACGGCGGCCACATGGCGGTCACTCTGTACGAGCGAATCCGCAACTTCTTCCGCAACAAGCGGGGGCTGCCCAACGGTGGACCGGTGGATTACATGAAGCTCATGCCGGTTACCTACGTGGTGATCGTGATCGGCGGCGCATACATGTTGCTCACGCTCACAGCGGACATCGTGAACCCGATCCAGTTGTTCTAAGTAGACTCGCCTGTAGAGCTCAGGGAAGAAGGCAACGAAGTGACTGTGTCAGTCGGATTGGGAATGCCGGCGCCGCCGGTTCCCGTACTCGCACCTCGCCGTAAGACGCGTCAACTGCAGGTCGGATCTGTCGGAGTAGGCAGCGACCACCCCATTTCCGTGCAGTCGATGTGCACGACCAAGACCCATGACATCAATGCGACTTTGCAGCAGATCGCCGAGTTGACGGCGTCCGGTTGCGACATCGTTCGTGTGGCATGTCCCACACAGGATGATGCGGACGCACTGTCGATCATCGCCAAGAAGAGCCAGATCCCGGTCATCGCAGACATCCACTTCCAGCCCAAGTACATCTTCGCCGCGATCGATGCGGGCTGCGCTGCCGTCCGGGTGAATCCGGGCAACATCAAGGAATTCGACGGCCGAGTCAAAGAGGTCGCGAAGGCAGCCGGCGATGCGAACATCCCGATCCGTATCGGCGTCAACGCGGGTTCGCTCGACAAGCGGATGATGGAGAAGTACGGCAAAGCGACCCCGGAAGCGCTCGTCGAATCGGCGCTCTGGGAGGCCGGTCTGTTCGAAGAACACGGTTTCGGCGACATCAAGATCTCCGTCAAGCACAACGACCCCGTCGTCATGGTCGCCGCGTACGAGCAGTTGGCCGCGCAGTGCGACTATCCGCTGCACCTCGGTGTCACCGAGGCGGGTCCGGCGTTTCAAGGCACCATCAAGTCTGCGGTGGCGTTCGGCGCCCTGCTCGCCCAGGGGATCGGCGACACCATCCGGGTGTCGCTGTCTGCGCCGCCGGCCGAAGAGATCAAAGTCGGTACGCAGATCTTGCAGTCGCTCAATCTACGACCGCGCAAGCTCGAGATCGTGTCGTGCCCGTCCTGTGGTCGAGCGCAGGTCGACGTGTACAAGCTGGCCGACGAAGTCACCGCCGGCCTCGAGGGCATGGAGATTCCGTTGCGCGTGGCGGTGATGGGCTGCGTCGTGAATGGACCAGGTGAAGCCCGCGATGCCGATATCGGTGTGGCATCGGGCAACGGCAAGGGTCAGATCTTCGTCAAGGGAAAAGTCATCAAGACCGTTCCCGAGGCACAGATCGTGGAGACCTTGATCGAGGAAGCGATGCGCATTGCCGAGGAGTTCGACAATGATGAAGCAGCGGACGCCGGAACGCCGGTGATCACGGTCGGCTAGGCGCGAGGTGGGACCGAATGTCCCACCGATTCGGCTTCATCTGGCAATCTGTCTCGATGAGGGTGGATGCGGACAACGGCGGATGTGTTGGTAGGAGGTGACACGAGGTGCTCAAACTCCTCGGCGCCAAGCCATTGAGTAGCAAGGACACGGCCAATGTCCTCCGCGTGCTCGATGCCGACCCCATCGCTACGTGCATGATCGCCGCGCGTGTGCAGGAATTCGGTCTCGACCCGCGCGCGTTCCACGGTGAGATGTGGAGCCGTGGCGGTCCGGACGAGTCCCTGTGCTTCTACGGTGCCAACCTCGTGCCGCTACTCGGATCCGTCGATGATCTACGTTCCTTCGCCGATCGTGCGTGTCGTGGTCCGCGGATGTGTTCCTCGCTCGTCGGTCGCGCCGAGTTGACGCTGCCGTTGTGGGAGATGCTCGAAGCGGACTGGGGCGCTGCTCGGGAGCTTCGATGCGAGCAGCCTCTCCTTGCCACCTCGCAGGTGTCCGATCACCCGGCCGATCCCGGTGTTCGGCTCGTGCGCGCCGACGAACTCGACGTCTATCTGACCGCGGCCGTAGCGATGTTCATCGAGGAGGTCGGAGTCGACCCGCGGGCAAACGACGGCGGCCGTGGATATCGACGTCGAATCGCCGGACTCATCGCCGCAGGCCGCGCCTGGGCGCGGTTCGCGGACGGCCAGGTGATCTACAAGGCCGAAATCGGCTCACAATCAGCCACAGTCGGCCAGATTCAGGGGGTGTGGGTGCATCCTCTGTATCGAGGCCGCGGACTCGGATCTGCAGGCACTGCAGCGGTGGCGAATGCGGTGGTTCGTTCCGGCCGCATCGCCAGTCTGTACGTCAACAGCTTCAACTACCCGGCCCGCAGGGCGTATGCGCGCATCGGCCTGAAACAGGTGGCGACATTCACGACGGTTCTTCTGGACTGAGTGCGATTCGCTCAGCGTTCTCGCGTCGTGGTCGAACTACGATGAACGCGATGAGATTCTCGGATGTGGGGCTTTCTCGACGTGTGGCTTCCGCTGCAGTGGTCTGTGTGGTGCTCGTAGGTTCGGCGACCGCATGCACTCCGAGCCCGGATGGTCCCGAGCCGGCGGCCCAGGCGTTCCTTGCGGCGTTCTCGGCTCGCGACATCGCCGCCGCGTCGGCAGACACCGATCGGCCCGATTCGGCGGCCACGGCACTGAACGATGTGTGGGAGGACCTGCAAGCGGAATCCCTCGATGCCAGAACGACTTCGGTGCGGGTCGACGGTGACACCGCGACGGTGGGATACACCTATCAGTGGCACCTACCGAAAGATCGCGTGTGGACGTACGACGGCGAGCTGCAGATGGGCCGGACCGACGGCCAATGGGGAGTTCGCTGGACATCGACGGATATTCATCCTGGTCTCGGTGACACACAGACGATGGCCCTTCGGTCGACGGCGCCGCCGCGAGCGAGGGTCAACGAACGCTCGGGAACCGACGTCCTCGTCCCCGGTGTGGTGCATCGCGTCAAGATCGACGCCGACGAGTCGGAAGACATCGTGGCATCTGCTACGGGTCTGGCGCGGATACTCGGCCGGTTCGACCAGACGATTTCCGCGCAGAGCATCGTCGAGTCTGCGACGTCGATCGACGGGGACTACCCGGTTGCGCTCCTGCGTGACGACGATTACCAGACCGTGGCGGCGTCGCTGTCGGGGCTGTCCGGGGTGACGGTGTCCGACGAGTCGGATCTCATTGCGACCGATCGGACCTTCGCACCCGACCTCGTGTCGCAGGTCAAGAAGTCTGTGATCGACGAGGTGGACGGCACAGCGGGGTGGAGTGTCGTCACGGTCAACCGCAACGGGGTCGACATCGATGTCTTGACCGATACGCCTCCCGAGCCGGCACCGTCGTTCTCCATCACCCTCGATCGCAACATTCAGGTGGCGGCACAGAACGCGGTGAACGTACGCGCCGAGCAGGCAATGATGGTGGTGATCCAACCGTCGAGCGGTGCGGTTCTGGCGGTCGCGCAGAACGAGGAAGCCGATCGTGACGGACCTGTTGCTTCGGCTGGGTTGTATCCGCCGGGATCGACGTTCAAGATCATCACCGCGGGTGCAGCGATCTCGACCGGCCTCGCCGGGCCCGAGACCACCGTGCCGTGTCCGGGCCGAATCGTGATCGGCGAGCGGAGCATTCCCAACTACAACGAATTCGCCCTCGGCAACGTCTCCATGAGTACGGCATTCACCCGCTCGTGCAATACGTCCTTCGCGAAGCTGGCCAGCGAGATGCCCCCGGACGCATTGACGATCGCGGCGTCGCAGTTCGGCGTCGGTCCGGAGTACGACGTCGTCGGTCTACCCACCGATTCGGGGTCGGTTCCCCCGGCCGAGGAACTGGTTCAGCGGACCGAAGACGGATTCGGTCAGGGCAAGGTCGTCGTCTCGACGTTCGGAATGGCGCTCGCCGCAGCAACGGTCGCCAACGGTTCGACCCCTGTGCCCACACTGATCGTCGGGCGGGAAACGACCATCGAAGGTGAGCACCCGGTCATCGACCCCGCGATGGTCGACGGACTTCGAGGAATGATGCGCTCAGTGGTCACCAGCGGTACGGCAGAGCGCATCGCGGACCAGGGCGAGGTGTACGGCAAGACGGGTGAAGCCGAAGTCGAAGGCGGATCCCACGCATGGTTCGTGGGGTATCGCGGCGATCTTGCGTTCGCGACTCTCGTGGTTCGTGGCGGAAGCTCCGACAACGCCGTCGCGGTGACGCGCGAGATGTTCGAGCAGTTGCCCGAGGGTTACTAGGGCAACAGGCCGAGCTTGCGCACGGCGACGACGGCTTCGTGACGCGTTCGGGTCCCTGTCTTGTTCATGACGCTACGTAGGTAGGACTTCACGGTTTCCGGTTTCAACGACAATCGTGCCGCAGCGTCGGCATTGGTGCACCCCAGCGCGACCTGAGCCAGAACGTCCAGTTCGCGTGCCGACACGGCGATGGTGTCGTCGCCGATTGCCGGGCTGAGTGCGAGCGCTATCCGTTCGGACAGGCGCGTCAACTTCGACTGCAACACGGGATCGTCGGCCGAGCCGGTCAGCGCCCGAATCTCGGCGTGGACCTCCCGTAGTGCTTCCGTGGCGGCTGCCGAATCGACGCTGTCGGGCCGTGCGCCGAGGAGCCGCACTCGACGGTCCACTTCGTCTCTGATCGCGATCTCCTGCGAAAGGCGCCGCGACGCGCGGACCATCGCGTCTGCCACGCGGTCGCCGATCGGTCCACGTTCTCGTATCGCCGCATACATGACGGCTCGCGATGCACCCTCGACGACGACGGGTACAGCCAGCACGGACCGTAGGCCTTCACCGAGGACCGGTCGGTCGTAGTCGTGGGTGATGTACTGCGAGTTGCCATAGTCGCTGACTGCTGCTGGTCGACGCTGATCCATGACTCGGCCGCCGAGACCGGATCGACTCGGGATCCACAACCCCTGCAGACCGCGGGTCCTGGTGCCGTGCAACTCGCTCAAGTGCAGAGTGTGAGACGTCACCTCACCGCCGAACACCACCGGTATACCCGAGGACTTCATCACCTCACGAAGTTCTGCGCGCAGCGCATCGCCATCGCGTGGTCGTAGTAGATCGGTGGGCGGCACGAGTCGACCCCTTCGTCGGTTCTGTGAGCTGAATCATAGCCGCGTGCACGCAGGCGGTGACGTCCCATGCACAGCGACTAGCCTGATGACCATGTCTGTGACCGCCGAGAGCAAGCCCCGTCAGCCACTCGTGCCGGGCGTAGTGTCGCCCGTTCGGTCCGTGCCGAAGTCGATCGAGCGACCGGAGTATGCATGGAAGCCGACGGCGAACGAAGGCCACGAACCGTGGGTGCAGACGCCGGAAGTGATCGAGAAGATGCGCGTTGCCTCGAAGATCGCAGCGCGGGCGCTGCAGGAAGCGGGCCGCGCGGTGGCGCCTGGTGTGACGACCGACGAATTGGACCGCATCGCACACGAGTACATGGTCGACCACGGGGCCTACCCGTCGACGCTCGGCTACAAAGGATTCCAGAAGTCGTGCTGCACATCGCTCAACGAGGTCATCTGCCACGGCATTCCCGACTCGACCGTCATCGAAGACGGTGACATCGTCAACATCGACGTCACCGCGTACATCGACGGCGTCCACGGTGACACCAACGCTACGTTCCTCGCGGGCAACGTATCCGAGGAAGCACGCCTACTCGTCGAACGAACGCACGAAGCCACGATGCGGGCGATCAAGGCCGTCAAACCCGGTCGCGCGCTGAGCGTGATCGGTCGAGTCATCGAGTCGTACGCGCACCGCTTCGGGTACGGAGTCGTCGAGGATTTCACCGGCCACGGTATCGGAACCACGTTCCACAACGGACTTGTCGTTCTGCACTACGACCAGCCGTCCGTCGAGACCGTCATCGAACCGGGAATGACGTTCACGATCGAACCCATGATCAACCTGGGAAAGATCGACGGCGAGATGTGGGACGACGGGTGGACCGTGGTTACCCGAGACCGCAAGTGGACTGCGCAGTTCGAGCACACCCTCGTCGTCACGGAAACGGGTAGCGAGATTCTGACACTGCCGTGAGCGGAGCCTGCGGAGTGAAGTGTAGAAGGCTGCCGTGAGCGAAGTCCGCGGAGCGTTGCTGGTTGCCGGGACCACGTCGGATGCTGGTAAGAGTGTTCTGGTGGCGGGTCTGTGCCGGTTACTTGCCCGCCGGGGTGCGTCGGTTGCGCCGTTCAAGGCGCAGAACATGTCCAACAACTCGGTG
>NZ_LVCV01000331.1 GCF_001647195.1 Rhodococcus sp. EPR-157
GTCCTGTTGAAGCCGGGAAGCGACCGTACGTCGCAATTGGTGGTGCGCGGCCGTGCGGTCGCGCAGGTGTCTGCGACGAACTACATCGAGCATCGGCATACGCTGCGTGCCGTCGTCGCGGAGGAGTTGCACTCACTACGCGAGGACTACTCGGTCGTGATCTGCGAAGGGGCAGGGTCACCTGCAGAGATCAATTTGCGGTCGACCGATCTTGCCAACATGGGCCTGGCTACTGCCGCGTCGATACCGGTGTTGATAGTCGGAGACATCGATCGTGGGGGAGTGCTGGCGCATCTCTACGGGACGGTTGCCGTGCTGTCCCCGGAGGATCAGGCGTTGATCAAAGGGTTCGTGATCAACAAGTTTCGCGGCGATCTCTCGTTGTTGGCGCCCGGACTCGACCAGCTCGAAAGCCTCACCGGCAGGCCGACGTTCGGCGTCGTTCCGTACTCCGAGGATCTGTGGATGGATGCCGAGGACTCGTTGGGGACCGTCGCGGATGCGCCGGTCGGTCGACCTGCCCGCCCGTTCGGGTCGCAGTGGTTGCGGGTGGCTGCGATCCGCTTGCCGCGGATCTCGAACACCACCGACGTCGAGGCTCTGGCGTGTGAGCCGGGCGTGTCGGTGCACTGGGTCACCGAGCCGTCACGACTGACCGACGCCGACCTCGTGGTCGTGCCGGGGAGCAAGGCGACTCTGTCGGACCTGCACTGGCTTCGGCGCACCGGGCTTGCGGACGCGATCGTCGAGCGGGCCCGGCAGGGGCGTCCCACGCTCGGGATCTGCGGCGGCTATCAGATGTTCGGGCGCTCGATCTCCGACGGAATCGAGTCTGCCTCGGCCGAGGCAGAGGGCCTGGGACTTCTCGACCTTGTCGTCGAATTCGCGCCGGACAAGGTCCTCGACAGCGTGGTCGGCTCGTCCCCGAGGTTTGCCGATGCCGACGTAGCCGGGTACGAGATTCACCACGGTCGCGTGGTCCACAACGGCGACGATCCGCTGCTGCGTTACTCCGACGGTCGCGACGAAGGCAGTGTTTCCGGTTCTGTTCTCGGCACGCATTGGCACGGTCTTCTCGAATCGGACGGGTTCCGACGGCACGTGTTGCGTTGGGCCGCGGACCGTTCCGGGCGTCACGGATTCGCTGTCGCGCCCGGGGTGTCCGTGGCGGCGATGCGCGAGCAGCAACTCGATCTGCTGGCCGATCTCGTCGAGAACAACGTCGATGTCGACGCCGTACTCGACGTGATCGAGCACGGCGTTGGCTCGCATCGGGGTGTGCAGTAGCGTCGTATCCCATGGATTACAAGTTGCGAATCGGCGGACCGGATTCGCGGCATGCGGTGTTACTGCTGCCCGGCGTCGGCGACCCTCCGGACGTGTTCGACGCCGTGGTCGAGCGGCTGCACAACTCGGACCTGAAAACTGTTGCGGTGGAAGATGTCAGCGGCCTCGACCACGATGCGGTGCTCGAGATACTGAACGAAGTGGCGCTGCCGTGGGTGCACTTGGTCGGCAACCGGGAAGGTGCCGAGTTGGCATGGGGGTTGGCAGCACGGACCTTCGGTAAATTCGCGAGCCTCGTGGTGTGCGATCGGACGCATCCGGCCATTGCCGACGACACAGGTACGGTGCTGGCGGCCGACTGCCCGCCCGTCGAATTGCCGACGACGTTGCTGATCGGTAGTTCACTGCGTCGCGCCGGGGCCGACAGCAGCGGGAGGCTTGTCTACGGGGACTTCCGCGTCGTTCAACTCGATGGGGTCGACAACATTCCGTCGGATGCCCCCGCCGCGCTTGCAACCGAGATAGTGCTGCGCACCAGTCCCTGGTAGTCCCGGTAGGCAAGTGTCAGATATCGAGCCCGAGTAGCGCGTTTTCGACGACCTCGGGCAGCCCGGGATGGATCCAGTACTGGCCATGCGCCATCTCGCTGACCGTTGTACCGAAACTCATCGCCTGGATCAGCGGCTGGATCACGGTGGGCGCCTGGGCGCCGATCACATGCGCGCCCAGAATTCTGCCGGTCCCCTTCTCGGCGACGATCTTGCAGAAGCCTTCCTGGTCTTCCATAGCCCAGCCGTAGGCGACGTCACCGTAATTCTGAACCTTCACGGAGATATCGAATCCGGCTTCGCGCGCCTCGGCCTCGGTCAGCCCGACTGCGGCGATCTGAGGATGAGTGAACACCGCGGCGGGCACGAATCGATGGTCGAACGCGCGGAAGCTCGACGTGTCCTCCCACGCATGCTGCAGGAGGTTGTACGAGACGACCCGTGCTTCGTGGTTCGCGACGTGTTTGAGCTGGTACTCCGAGGACACGTCGCCGATCGCGAACACGCCGTCGGCAGTGGTACGACCGAACTCGTCGACGACGATTCGCCCCTCGTCGTCGAGTTCGATTCCGGCCGCGTCGGCGCCGATACGGTCACCGTTCGGCTCGCGGCCGATCGCGACGAGCAAGGCGTCACCGAGTACCGCGGTCCCGTCGGGTAGTTCGAGTCCGACGAGACCTCCCTTGGACACCGCCTCGGATTCGCCCGAGTTCAGATGAATTTCCCAGTTCTTCTGCGCTATCTCGGTGAATCGCGCCGACACATCGGTATCGAGCCCGCGCAGCAACGTGTCCTTGCGCGCCACGATCGACACTCTCGATCCGAGAGCACCGAATACGTGCGCGAATTCCGTTGCTATGTAGCCGGATCCGAGGATGACGAGATGCTCGGGTAGCTCGGAAAGGCGCATCACGTCGTCGTTGGTGTGGAACGGCACGCCCGATCGACGCACTTGCTCGGGAACCACGGGTCGCGAACCGGCGGCAACCACCACTTGGTCTGCTGTGATCACACGACCGGTGCCGGTGTCGATCGTCCGGGGTCCGGTGAACGTCGCGTGACCGGAGAACAGTGTCACGTTGGGACTGCCGCTCTCGCGGTAGCGCTTTCCGCCTGCTGCGATGGGATCGATGCGACCGAACACGCGATCGACGATGTCGGGCCACCGCACAGCGTCGAGCGTGGAGTCGACACCATAACGAGAAGAGTCGCGGATCGTCCGAGCCACTTCGGCGGCGTAGACGAACATCTTCGTCGGAATACAGCCGACATTGAGGCACGTGCCGCCGAACGGGGAATGCTCCTCGAGGAGCGCGATCTTCAGGTCGGCGAATCGGTCGTCGGCGATCGAGTTGCCCGAACCGGAGCCGATGATCGCGATATCGAAATGATCAGTGTCGAAATGGTCGGTGTCGTCATGGCTCATGAGATGGTTCCGATCTCGGAGTGGTCCTTGCCCGACTCATGGTCGATGTGCGCACTTCGGTACAGCCAATCGAGCCATTCGTCCACTTCCTCGAAGGCACGTGTCCGTACCTCTTCACGGGAGAGGAACACGTCGTGGCGAGCGCCTTCGATGGGGACGATCGTGGTGCGGTCACCCAGACATCCGGCCCATCGCGCGATCTGCCGTACGTCGAGCACTGCGTCGGCGACATCGATCTCGGAGCTGTACTTGCGCGAGAAATGTGTGACCTTCGAGCGCAGAATCAGCGACGGGATTCCGATGTCGAGACCGCGATGCAACTTCGCGTGGCCGTGCCTGATTGCGCGGATCCACCCGAATGTGATCGGGAAACCCGACAGTGGCTTCCAGTCGAGGTTGTACTCCCACTCACCATGGTGGTCCTTGGAGAGGGACAGCCCGTACGTGTCCAGTCCTTGGCCAGGAACGGCCGTCTTGGACTTGACCCTGCCGATCACATCGATCGCGGCCGTGCCTACGCTGCGCACGGCCGCGGGGCCCTGCAGGTCGAACCAGGGGCTGTTCAGAATCACACCGTCGATGCCGAGGCCGGCTGTCCCGCCTTCTCGACGATTGAGCCGGTCCAGCCACAGGGGCAGAATCAGTCCGCCGGTGGAGTGGGCCAGCAGTACGACGGAACCGTCCGTCGCCTCGCGAACCAATGCCAGCGCCCGGTTCAGTTCTTCGTCGTAGAACGCCAGATCGGTTACGAAGTGCGGAGTCTGACCCTCGCGCAGAGACCGGCCACACTTGCGCAGATCGAGTGCGTAGAAGGCAAAGCCGTCGGCCGCGAAGTGCTCGGCCAGGTGCTGTTGAAAGAAATAGTCGGTGAACCCGTGCACGTAGATCACCGCCCGGCCCGTCGATACGGACTCGACCGGTTGGTACCGGACGAGGGTGGCCTCGACCTGCCCTTCACCGTCCGGGTCTTCGCCCAGGTCGATAGTGGTCTGTTCGTAGCCGTCGCCGAGGACATCGGGCACCCAGGTAGTCACAGATCACAACTGTAGTGGGCACTGCCGGCGGCGCATCAGGAGCACAATCGAGGAAGCGCTTTTCGTGTGTGTCGGAACGGGTACATACGGGCGGGTAACGTAACCGCCACCTGAAGCAGATTTGCCAGAGAACTCACGGACAAGGAAGTCGATTCTCCAGTGTCGAATGAACAGCGGTCGAACGAAGAGCAGGTCAAGCAAGTGAAGACCGACGTGGTTCTCGTCGGCGCCGGGATCATGAGCGCCACCCTCGGCGCATTGCTGAAGCAGCTGGAGCCCGAATGGTCGATCGACGTGTACGAGCGACTCGATGCCGCGGCTGCCGAGAGCAGTGACGCATGGAACAACGCAGGTACCGGACACTCCGCGCTGTGTGAGTTGAACTACACCCCGCAGAACAAAGACGGGTCCGTCGACATTGCCAAGGCGCTCAACGTCAACGAGCAGTTTCAGGTCTCACGTCAGTTCTGGGCGCACAGCGTCGAGTCGGGAGTGCTCAGCGACCCCAAGAACTTCATCAACCCAATTCCACACGTCAGCTTCGTGCACGGCGAGTCCAATGCGAAGTACCTGCGCGCCCGCTACGACGCACTTGCCTCCAACCCGTTGTTCGAAGGCATGGAGTACATCGACAGTCCGGACGAGTTCACCAGGCGGCTCCCATTGATGGGCGCGGGGCGAGACTTCTCGGACCCGATCGCGCTCAACTGGAGTGATGCGGGAACCGACGTCGACTTCGGTGCCCTCACCCGTCAGCTGCTGAACTACATCTCCGGCTCCGGTAGCACGGTCCACTTCGGCAGCGACGTCAGGAACATCACCAAGCAGTCCGACGGCACGTGGAACCTCAAGATCGCCAACCTGCGGACCGGCACGAAGAAGACCGTCAACGCCAAGTTCGTTTTCGTCGGCGCAGGCGGCGGTGCGCTTCACCTGCTGCAGAAGTCCGGAATCAAAGAGATCAAGGGCTTCGGCGGCTTCCCGGTCAGCGGCGAATGGCTGCGGTGCACCAATCCCGATCTCATCTCGCAGCATTCGGCCAAGGTGTACGGCAAAGCGTCCGTCGGCGCCCCTCCGATGTCCGTTCCCCATCTCGACACCCGCGTCATCGGAGGCAAGGCCGGCTTGCTCTTCGGGCCGTACGCCGGATGGTCACCCAAGTTCCTCAAGCAGGGCAAGCTCACCGATCTACCCAGCTCGGTCAAGCCCGGAAACTTGATGTCGATGCTCGGCGTCGGTGTCACCGAGTTGGGATTGGTCAAGTACCTCGTCAGTGAGCTCGCGCAGTCCGAGTCCGACCGTGTCGAGACACTTCGCGAGTTTGCGCCGAACGTGGTGGGCAAAGACTGGGAGCTCGTCACCGCCGGACAGCGCGTGCAGGTGATCCGGAAGAAGGGCCGTGGTGGCGTCTTGGAATTCGGGACGGCAGTCGTCAACGCGGCAGACGGCACCATCGCGGGTCTGCTCGGCGCGTCGCCCGGAGCCTCGACGGCCGTGCCGGCAATGCTCGACGTTCTGCAGCGTTGCTTCGGTGACAAGTACGCAGGATGGCAGCCCAAACTCGAGCAGATGGTTCCGTCGCTCGGCCGAAAGCTGGCCGAGGATCGGTCGCTGTTCCGCGAAATCTTCGACTGGACCTCGCAGAGACTGGAGCTCGAACAGACCTCCCGATTCGCACAGCCCAGCGGCGTGTGATAGCAACAGCTGATGACTACGCAAGCTGCCGCCCTCAAGCGATCCTGGGCCTTGGACCTGTCCAACAACACCTTGTACGACCTGTTGAAGCTGCGTGTCGAGGTCTTCGTCGTCGAGCAGGCGTGCGCCTACCCTGAGCTCGACGGCCGCGATCTACTGACCGAAACACGGCACTTCTGGCTCGAACGCGACGGTGAGGTCGTATGCACCTTGCGTCTGTTGGAAGAGC
>NZ_LVCV01000332.1 GCF_001647195.1 Rhodococcus sp. EPR-157
CCAATACGACGACTCGCATCGGATCGGCTGGTACCTCGGTGATGCCTCCACTGTGGCCGACGGGCCGGACCGAGCCCTCGACGCCGGTCGGATCCACCGGTGCCATGTCCGGGCACAATCCGACGGTCTCCCGGTCGTTGCCCACCACACCGGCGCCGGCGATGTTGGTCGTGCTCCGGACGATCGTCGACGCGTTGTCGGTGGAAGACGAGCTTCCCGAGCATCCGGCAACAAGGGCGAGCGCTCCGACGGCCAACACGACGGTTGCGGTGCGCACAGAAGACTGTTCGGTCAACAGCGGAGTTCCTAACGGGAGTGGGATGCCGTCACACCTTATCCACTGCGAGGTACATGCGCGGAAGTGCCTGGAGCGGACCGTGACGCAGGTTTGCGATGTCTTATCGAACTGTGCTCGGAATGTGCCTCATGCTGGTGCGACATCCCAATACGACACACGGTAGGACCGGTTCGGCGCTCGGCATTCGCACCGTCTACGATTCGATGAGCGCAAGACACCAGGACGTCCCACTTCTTGCAAGAGGGGTGGAACGCATCTTCAGGAGGATCAGTGACTGCCCTAGCGCCTAGGCCAACTCCCGCTGTTGCAGCGGTGAGGCCTTTTCCGCCGCGGATGGGACCGAAGGGTTCTTTTCTTCACAAGGCGGTGACGACGACTGATCCCAAGGTTCTGGGGATCATGTACATCGCGACGTCGTTCGGGTTCTTCCTGGTCGGTGGGTTGATGGCGTTGCTGATGCGTGCCGAGTTGGCCGTACCGGGAATGCAGTTCCTGTCCAACGAGCAGTACAACCAGCTGTTTACCATGCACGGCACGATCATGCTGCTGTTGTACGCGACGCCGATCGTGTTCGGATTCGCGAACTACATTCTTCCGCTGCAGATCGGTGCCCCGGATGTGGCGTTCCCGCGGTTGAACGCGTTCTCGTACTGGCTGTACCTGTTCGGTGCGTTGATCACCACGGCCGGCTTCATCACTCCCGGTGGTGCCGCCGACTTCGGATGGACCGCGTACACGCCGCTCACCTCGGCACTCCACTCGCCTGGCGTAGGTGCAGACCTGTGGATCATGGGTCTGGCCGTCGCCGGCCTGGGC
>NZ_LVCV01000333.1 GCF_001647195.1 Rhodococcus sp. EPR-157
CGCGCCGCGCTCGCGGAGGTCGGGTCCTCTCCGTGTCGAATCAACGCGCAGAGCTACCTCGTCGACATGTACGCCAAGCACGGGTTCCTGCCCGACGGCGAGGAGGTACTCGAGGACGGCATCCCACACACGCCGATGCGCCGTGGCGGCGGTACGCCGTGGAGTGAGACGTAGATTCGAATCGATAGAAGAACGACACCGGAGCTGGTGCGGGGAAGTCCTGTGCGAATCAGGCGCGGTCCCGCCACTGTGTAGGTGCCGGGCACACTGCCCGGCACCGAAGTCAGATCACCGCACAGCTTCGTAGTACGGCCCGTCTGTCCGGCGGGTCATTCATATCCGGCGGCGCGGAGTCCGTCGGGACGAAGGAGAACACAAGTGCAGCAGCCCGGCTATCCGTTCAGTGCGATCGTCGGTCAGGATCAGCTGCGCCTGTCCCTGGTCCTGTGCGCAGTTCACCCCGGTATCGGGGGAGTGCTCGTGCGCGGCGAAAAGGGCACTGCCAAGTCGACGGTGGTTCGAGCGCTCGCAGCGCTGCTGCCCGAGGTGGAAGACGACGGCATCGTGCGGCCGGCGCGGCTGGTCGAACTCCCGGTCGGGGCGACCGAGGATCGCGTCGTCGGCTCGCTCGACCTGGAGAAAGTGCTGCGCGACGGTGAGCGCGCGTTCCAGCCCGGTTTGCTCGCCGCCGCGCACCGCGGAGTCCTGTACGTCGACGAAGTCAATCTGCTGCACGATCATCTCGTCGACGTGCTTCTCGACGCTGCCGCGATGGGCCGAGTGCACATCGAGCGCGACGGGGTATCCCACTCGCACCCGGCGCAGTTCGTTCTCGTCGGGACGATGAATCCAGAGGAGGGCGAATTGCGCCCCCAGCTCCTGGACCGGTTCGGACTCGCGGTCGACGTCAAAGCCTCGCGTGACGTCGACACTCGAATGGAGGTAGTTCGGCGGCGCCTGAACTACGAACGCAACCCGCAGGTGTTCGCGGCCGCATACTCGGCCGAGGACGCCGAGGTCGCCGATCGAATCCGTCGCGCGCGAGCCGTCGTCGACGATGTCGTACTCGACGACACCGAACTGCGACGAATCGCGGCGCTCTGCGCGTCGTTCGACGTCGACGGTATGCGAGCCGATCTCGTCGTGGCTCGGACCGCTACCGCACATGCGGCGTGGCGCGGCTCGGCTGTGGTCGAGGAAGCCGATGTGCGCGTCGCTGCGGAACTTGCTCTGCCGCACCGACGTCGGCGAGATCCCTTCGACGAACCGGGGATCGACGACGGAGCTCTGGACGAGAAGATGCGCGATGCCGCCGAGCAGGCCGACGCGCACCGCCGGGAACCCGACGCACCCGACCCGGACACCGACCCCGACGACGATGGAGGCGGAGCTCAGGCTCCGGAATCGGGTGAGGAACCGAACTCGGACTCACCGCCGCACGGCGGTGGTTCGCGTGAACGGGAGGCCGCGGCACCGGGTGCGCAGTTTCGTGCCCGCACGATGGAGCTGACGGGTATCGGCGAAGGGGCGCCCGGGCGTAGGTCTCGCTCACGGTCGGCGCAGGGGCGTGCGGTTCGACCGACGACGGAGCGCGGCAAAGGCATCCACGTGATCGGGACACTCTTCGCCGCTGCCGAAGAACAGGTGAGCCGCGGGCGTACCTCGGGTCGATTCAAGCTCGAACCAGCCGATCTCAGGGGTGCGTTGCGCGAGGGCCGCGAAGGCAACCTGATCGTCTTCGTCGTCGACGCGTCCGGGTCGATGGCCGCGCGCGATCGGTTGTCCGCGGTCACCGGCGCAGTTCTGTCCCTGCTCAAGGATGCCTATCAACGCCGCGACAAGGTCGCGGTCATCACCGTTCGTGGACGCGATGCCGAGCTCGTGCTTCCACCCACGTCGAGCGTCGACGTGGCGGTCACGCGGCTTCGTCGGATGAAGACAGGCGGCAAATCGCCTCTCGCACAGGGCTTCCTGAAAGCACGCGAGGTGGTGCTTCGTGAAAAGGTCCGCGATCCACTGCGGCGGGCGCTCGTAGTCGCCATGACGGATGGTCGCGCCACCGGCGGGATCGATCCCGTCGGGCGCGCACGCATTGCGGCCAACCGCGTGGCCGGCGACGGAATCGCATCGGTGGT
>NZ_LVCV01000334.1 GCF_001647195.1 Rhodococcus sp. EPR-157
TCTGTCGGCGGAGCAGGTCGCCGCAGTCGTCCGCGCGGCCGCGTGAGGAGCGGGTCATGCCACAGGGAGTTCCACTCGCAGGGTCGGTTCCGGAAGACGGACTGACAACACGTCAGCGGCGCAACCAGCCGGTTCTGGCGGTGCACACCGGGCCAGGCAAAGGAAAATCGACGGCAGCATTCGGGATGGCGCTTAGGGCCTGGAACCAGGGATTCGATGTCGGAGTCTTCCAGTTCGTGAAGAGCGCGAAGTGGAAGGTCGGCGAGGAAGCCACGTTCAAGATGCTCGGCGAACTGCACGAGTCCACCGGTACCGGTGGCGCCGTGGAGTGGCACAAGATGGGCGAAGGCTGGTCCTGGACGCGTAAGAAGGGTTCCGAGGTCGATCACGCCGCAGCGGCGGCCGACGGGTGGACCGAGATTGCTCGCCGGTTGTCGGAGGAGACCCACCGCTTCTACGTCCTGGACGAGTTCACCTACCCACTCAAGTGGGGATGGGTCGACGTCGACGAGGTCGTGGAAGTCCTGACGAACCGCCCGGGCAACCAGCACGTGGTCGTCACCGGGCGCGACGCGCCTCAGGCGCTGATCGACGCCGCTGATCTCGTTACCGAGATGACCAAGGTCAAGCACCCGATGGATGCGGGCCGCAAGGGTCAACGCGGCATCGAATGGTGACCGCCTCCGTTCCGGCAGTCGTCATCGCCGCTCCGGCATCCGGCAGCGGCAAGACGACGGTAGCCACCGGTCTGATGGGCGCCCTGCGCGCGGCCGGACGTCGGGTCGCCCCGTTCAAGGTAGGTCCGGACTACATCGATCCCGGCTACCACGCGCTGGCGACGGGACTACCCGGTCGCAATCTCGATGCCGTCATGGTCGGCGCACGGCGAATCGGGCCGCTGTTCGGTCATGGCACCGCCGGGTGCGACATCGCGATCGTCGAAGGTGTCATGGGCCTGTTCGACGGAAAGATCGACATGTCGGGTGCCGGTGCCGCGTCTGCGGAAGGGTCGACGGCCGCCGTCGCTGCCATGCTCGGTGCGCCGGTCGTGCTCGTCGTGGACGCGCGCGGACACAGTCAGAGTCTCGCGGCGGTGCTGCACGGATTCTCGACGTTCGACTCGTCGGTCCGGATCGGCGGCGTCATCCTCAATCGAGTCGGGAGTCCTCGCCACGAGGAAGTACTTCGACAGGCCTGCGAACGTGTGGGAGTTCCGGTGCTCGGTTCACTTCCCCGGATGGCCGAACTCGCCGTTCCGTCACGCCATCTCGGGCTGATCACCGCACTCGAGCACGGCGGGCGCGCACGCAGTGCAGTCGATGCCATGGCTGAACTTGTCCGCACCCATGTCGACCTGGGTGCGATCGAGGCTCTGGCACGTTCCGCGGTCACCGACACCGCGTGGGACGCCGAAGACGAAGTCGGCGGGCGTCACGACGGTTCGCCTGTGGTCGCGATTGCGGGCGGGCCTGCGTTCACGTTCGGATACGCCGAGCACGTCGAGTTGCTACGCGCGTCGGGGGCCGAGGTCGCAGTGTTCGACCCGCTCACCGATGCGCTGCCCGAGCGCACTGCGGGAGTGGTGATTCCAGGCGGATTTCCCGAAGAGCACGCGGAGGCCCTTGCGGCGAACACTGCCTTGCTGAGTGGCGTGCGGGACGCTGCATCCCGCGGCATTCCGATCCACGCCGAATGTGCCGGTCTGCTCTATTTGGCTCGGAACCTGGACGGGCACGCGATGGCCGGCGTGATCGACGCCGACGCTCGTTTCGGATCCGTTCTCACTCTCGGGTATCGCGACGCGGTCGCACTGGAGACTTCCGTGCTCTTCGAAGCAGGTCAACGGGTCACCGGCCACGAATTTCACCGAACGATGCTGGTGGACAGCGATGGTGCGCACAGTGCTCCGGCATGGGGATGGCGACGAACGGGTCCGGGCGCCGGCGTCGTTCGCGAAGGTTTCGTGCAGGACGGAGTCCATGCGTCGTACCTGCACACCCACCCCGCCGGAAATCCGCGTTCGATCGGGCGATTCGTCAGTGCATGCGCGCGCTATTGCAGCCTCGATGCCTGAACGGGTGGTGCTCGGCCTCGGCATGACGAGTTCGGCCACGTCGGGTGACTGTCTCGCCGTGTTCGACGAATTGTCGTCCCGGGACTGGGCAGTGGTTGCGGTCTCGACCCTGGAGGGCAAAGAACCACAGGCGCAGCCCGTTGCCGATGCGCTCGGCGTCCCGCTGCACGTGTGGTCGGCCGAGCGACTGAGTCGGGTGAACGTACCTCATCCCTCGGACCGGGCGCGGGCCGAAACCGGTACCTCCAGCGTTGCCGAGGCCGCGGCCATTCTCGCGAGCGGCGGCGGTGAGCTGATACAGGGTAAGACGAGTTCGCGAGGTGTGACGCTCGCCGTTGCTTGCGTCGTAGACTAGAACACGTTCTAATATTGCATGCGCTTCGGACTGGTCCTGTTCACCTCGGATCGTGGAATCACACCCGCTGCTGCCGCTGCCGCGGGTGAACGACTCGGCTTCGCGTCGTTCTACGTTCCCGAGCACACCCACATCCCGGTCCGGCGCGAGGCTGCGCATCCTCAGACGGGCGACGCATCCTTGCCCGACGATCGCTACGCGAGAACCCTCGACCCCTGGGTGTCGCTGTCCACTGCGGCCGCAGTGACCTCGACCATCCGCCTCGGCACTGCCGTCGCCATTCCCGTCGAGCATGATCCGATCACGTTGGCGAAGTCGATTGCCTCGCTCGATCACCTCAGTGGCGGCAGGGTCAACTTCGGCGTCGGGTTCGGTTGGAACACCGATGAATTGGCCGATCACGGTGTCCCACCGGGGCGTCGCCGTACGATGCTGCGCGAGTATCTGGAAGCCATGCGCTCGTTGTGGTCCAACGAGGAAGCTCGGTATCACGGCGAGTTCGTGAACTTCGGTGCCAGTTGGGCATGGCCGAAACCTGTTCAGGGCAGCGCGATTCCCACCCTCGTCGGCGCAGCGGGAACAGACAAGAACTTCGCATGGATCGTGCGGTCGGCTGACGGCTGGATCACCACGCCGGGGGAGCAGGACATCGAGTCGAGGGTGCCCACACTGCACCGTCTGTGGAAGGAGGCCGGCCGCGACGGGAAGCCGCAGATCGTCGTGCTCGATTTCAAGCCCGACGATGCCAAACTCGACCGTTGGCGTGAGCTGGGCGTCACCGAAGTGGTGTACGGGATGCCCGACAAATCGGAGGACGAGGTTCTTGCGTATCTGGAGCGACTTGCAGGCAAGCTGCTCGCACGTCTGTGACCACCGACAGTAGCGCGCCGGCCCTCGGTAGGGGCATCGTGTGAACAATGACGTCGTCCACGCCCTTGGTTCTCGGTCCGCTCGTGCGCTACGTCGGCGCACACGACGCAACGTTCTGGTTCGAGTTCGACGGGCCGGGAACAGTTCAGGTCACCACAGACGTGGGCGTCCGCGCTGAAGCACCGACGTGGGGAGCTCACGGGCATCACTACGCGCTCGTTGCGTTGACCGATCTGCCCGAAAACACCGCAATCACCTACGATGTGACATTCGAAGCTCAGGTGGTATGGCCGGAGGCGGGCAAGACTGCTGCGATTCACACCATCGACCGCGACGGCCCGGTCACCTTCGCTTTCGGCTCGTGCCGACGCGGAGACAACTACGGCGACGAGTCACTGCAGCGGATCGGTGCGGACGCGTTGGCCGGGCTCGGAACGAGAATGGCCCACCAGGATCCGAGCGAGTGGCCGCAGGCCTTGCTGTTGCTCGGTGATCAGGTGTACGCCGACGACCCGTCACCGGAGATCATCGAGCGTGTGCGGGCGCGCAGGGCGTCGGGCGCCGGGCCGGTCAGCGCCCGTGGCACCGATGCGGAAGACGAGATCTGCGACTTCGAGGAGTACTCGTGGCTCTACCACGAGTCCTGGGGCGTCGAACCGGTGCGAACGTTGCTGGCCAGCGTGCCCTCGTGCATGATCCTCGATGACCACGACTTGCGCGACGACTGGAACTCGTCGGCGTCGTGGCGCAAGGATATCGAGACGAGACCGTGGTGGAAGGACCGAGTCGTCGGTGCTTTCTCGTCGTACTGGGTCTATCAGCATCTCGGCAACCTCTCGCCGGACGAACTGGCCAGTGACGGGTTGTACGAGGAAGTTCGCACAGCGGCGTCGGATTCCGATCGCGAAAGCGTGCTCGCCGACTTCTCGCTTCGCGTCGACGCCGTTCCCGACACCGGACGGTGGAGCTTCTACCGAGATTTCGGCGACACCCGCCTGGTCATGATCGACTCGCGTTGCTCACGGGATCTCGATCCGGCCAATCGCGCGATGGTCGACGACGTCGAGTGGGCATGGGTGCGGGAGCGCGCGCTGGAGGCATCGCCGCGGCACTTGCTCTTCGGCTCCTCGCTCCCGTACCTGATGCTCCCTGCGCTGCACCACCTCGAGCAGTGGAACGAGGCGGTGGCACAGGGGAGTTGGGGCAAGCGCGCGGCGAAAGTAGGGGAGAAGCTCCGCATCGAGCTCGATCTGGAACACTGGGCCGCCTTTGGAAAGTCCTTCGCGGACATGGCAACCCTGACTCGGGAATTGTCCCGGAGTGACACCGCACCGGCAACCATCATGTGGCTCTCGGGTGACGTGCATTGCTCGTACGTCGCCCGAGCGGAGTTCGGCGTGGGCGGGCAAGTGCCGGCGACATATCAGCTCACGATGTCACCGTTCCGCAATCCCCTGAACCTGCCGATCCGCGCCGTGAACCGTTTGGCGATCAAGAAGCCCGTCGCGTGGATGCTCGCTCGGCTCGCGCGGGCGGCGAAAGTGGCGCCGCCGGACGTGACGTGGGGTGCCGAGGCGGGCCCGTGGTTCGACAACGGTGTCATGCTGTTGACCACGGAGGGAGATTCCGCGCGTCTGCGCGTCGAACATGCGCACGTCGACGCAGGGGGTACGCAGACACTGAACACCACTCATGCGATGACGCTGGCATAGATTCGTAGTTGTGGCCCACCTCGAACTGACCGACATCGACTATTTCCTGCCCGACGGCAGGCAGCTCCTCAGCGGGGTCGGTTTCCGCGTCGGTGACGGTGCGAAGACCGCACTGATCGGACCGAACGGAACCGGCAAGACCACGTTGACGCGGATCATCGCCGGCGACGTCTCGCCCGAGGACGGTGGCGTGTCGCAATCCGGTGCCCTTGGGGTGATGCGGCAATTCGTCGGGCAACTTCGCGACGATTCGACGGTTCTCGATCTGCTGCTGTCGGTGTCCGCACCTGCCGTTCGCAGGGCCGCGAAGGCTCTCGACGACGCCGAGAACGCGATGATCGAGATGGACGACGAGAAGACGCAGCTGAAGTACGCAGCGGCACTGTCCGACTGGGGAGATGTCGGCGGCTACGACCTGGAGCCGTTCTGGGACAAGGTCACGATGTCCGCGCTCGGCACGCCGTTCGACTCGGCGAAGTGGCGCGCAGCGGCGACGCTCAGCGGCGGCGAACAAAAGCGTCTGGTGCTCGAAGCGCTGTTCGCCGGTAGCGATCAGCTCCTCTTGCTGGACGAGCCCGACAATTACCTGGACGTCCCGGGAAAGCGGTGGTTGGAGAAGACGATTCGTGAGTCGGACAAGTCTGTTCTGTTCATCAGTCACGACCGCGAACTGATTGCCAACGCTGCCACCCGAATCGTGACTCTCGAGCCGGGCATCAACGGCGCGACGTCGTGGGTGCACGGCGCTGGATTCGATACCTATTACGACGCGCGCGACGATCGGAACGCTCGCCTCGACGAACTGCGAAGACGGTGGGACGAAGAGCGCGTGAAGCTCCGTGCGCTCGTGCTTCGGCTGCGTGAGAAGGCGAAGTTCAACGACGGTGTCGCGGCGCGCTACCACGCTGCCCAGACGCGCCTTGCTCGATTCGAGGACGCAGGCCCTCCTGAAGCAGTGCCGCTGAAGCAGAACGTGACCGTACGGCTGCACGGAGGCCGGACTGCCAAGCGCGCACTCGTGTGTACCGGGCTCGAGATGACCGGCCTGATGAAGCCTTTCGACGCCGAGATCTGGTTCGGAGACCGTGTCGCCGTGCTCGGTTCCAACGGCTCGGGCAAGTCGCATTTTCTCCGCCTCCTCGCCTCGGGCGGTACCGATCCGGAACGCGAGCACGAGCCGGTTCAAGAACTCGCGCTCGCCCCCGTTCCGCACACCGGTACAGCTGTCCTCGGTGCCCGCGTTCGTCCTGGACTGTTCGCACAGACTCATACCCGACCCGATCTGACCGGAAAGACCTTGCTCGACATCCTTCATCTCGGCAACGAGCACCGCGACGGGATGGGACGGGAAGCTGCAAGCCGAGCCCTCGACCGCTACGGCCTCTCGCGTGCTGCGGAACAGCTGTACGACAACCTCTCGGGTGGGCAGCAGGCTCGCGTGCAGATCCTTCTTCTCGAGCTCTCGGGAGCAACCTTGTTGCTGCTCGACGAGCCGACCGACAACCTCGACTTGTTGTCGGCCGATGCACTGCAGGATGCGATCGCTGCGTTCGAGGGGACTGTGATCGCGGTGACGCACGATCGGTGGTTCGCGCGCAGTTTCGAACGGTTTCTCGTATTCGGGTCCGATGGACGCGTCTACGAATCCGATGAGCCCGTATGGGACGAAACACGTGTAAGGCGCGAGCGCAGCCTGCGGTAGCGTTTGCGCCGTGCATTCCCCTGACTCCGACGCGACTGACTCCGACGCGACCGACTCCGACGCGACCGATTCGCCCTATCTCGTCGGCCTGAATCTGTCGGGTAAGCGTGTCGTCGTGCTCGGTGGTGGCACGGTCGCGCAGCGACGCCTGCCGTTGTTGATCGGTTCCGGCGCGCTGGTGCACGTCATCACGAGGGAAGCAACGCCTGCCGTAGAGGCGATGGCTACCGGCGAGCAGGTGACGCTCGAGCTGCGCGACTATCGCAGCGGCGACCTGGACGGAGCGTGGTATGCGATCGCCTGCACCGACGAGGCGGACACCAACGCGGCCATCGTCGCCGAGGCCGCGCGTTCCAGAATCTTCTGCGTTCGCGCCGACGTCGCTCGCGACGGCACTGCAGTCACCCCCGCTTCGGCGGACTACGACGGACTGACGCTGGGTGTTCTCGCAGGAGGCGAGCATCGGCGATCGGCGGCCGTCCGCAATGCGGTCTTGGAAGCGCTGCAGTCAGGTGTGATCACCGATACTGCCCATGTTCCGCACACCGGCGTCGCCCTCGTCGGTGGAGGCCCCGGTGACCCGGATCTCATCACCGTGCGCGGCAGGCGACTGCTTGCCTACGCCGACGTGGTCGTCACCGATCGTCTCGCGCCACCCGAACTTCTGGCCGAGCTCGGACCTCATGTCGAGGTGATCGATGCGTCCAAGATTCCCTACGGGCGCGCCATGGCGCAGGAGGCGATCAATCAGGCGCTCATCGACCGCGCGCGGGCAGGTAAATTCGTCGTTCGTCTCAAGGGTGGCGATCCGTACGTGTTCGGCCGTGGGTACGAGGAGCTCGAGGCTCTGACCGACGCCGGGATTGCGGTGACGGTGGTGCCTGGGATCACGAGTGCGATCTCGGTACCGTCCGCCGCGGGCGTCCCTGTGACCCATCGCGGTGTCACTCACGAGTTCGTCGTGGTGAGCGGCCACGTCGCGCCCGATCATCCCGACTCTCTCGTCGACTGGGATGCACTTGCGCGGTTGAAGGGCACGATCGTGTTGCTGATGGCTGTGGAGAGAATCGACAAGTTCGCGGAAGTTCTGATCCAGGGGGGCCGGCCGGCGACGACGCCGGTACTCGTCGTCCAGGAAGGAACGATGCGCACCCAGCGTGAAGTGCGCGCTGACCTGTCCACGGTTGCGCAGCGAGTGAAGGACGAGGCGATACGTCCGCCCGCGATCGTCGTGATCGGAACCGTTGCTGGTTTTTCCGTGGACTCTCGGTAACGTGAACTCCCGTGCCTGACCACTCGCAGCCCGCAGCGCCGTCCACTCAGATCGTCTATCCGGTGACGACCCGGGCATTCGGCCTGGCAATCATCGTGCTCAGCGGTTTGCAGTTGATGGTGGTGCTCGATGGAACGGTAGCCAACCTTGCGCTTGCGCCTTTGCAAGCCGACCTCGGTTTGAGCGACGCAGGGCGCAACTGGGTGCTGACCTCGTATGCGTTGGCGTTCGGTGGACTCATGCTGCTCGGTGGGCGATTGGGCGACGCCTTCGGTCGAAAGAAGATGTTTCTCGGCGGCGTCATCCTGTTCACTATCGCGTCGCTGCTCTGTGGTCTGGCAGTCAACGAGGCGACACTGGTGGCAGCGCGGGCCTTGCAGGGCGTCGGTGCCGCGGTGGCGTCGCCGACGGCTTTTGCGCTGGTGGCAACAACGTTCGCACCAGGTCCAGTGCGCAATCAGGCCATAGCGATCTACGCCGCGATGACCGGTGTCGGCTCGATCGCAGGTCTGATCATCGGCGGAGCTTTGACTCAGGTGTCGTGGCGCTGGATCTTCCTCATCAACGTGCCGATCGGGATCATCATCGTCATCCTGGCTGTGGTGTCGCTCCGAGAGACTGCAGGTGTTCGGCTCACCCTCGACTTCCCCGGCGCAATACTCGGCACACTCGGATGCACGGGTGTCGTGCTCGCGTTGAGCGAGGGAACCGAACTGGGGTGGCTCAGTCCCCTGGTGCTCGGATCTCTCGTTGCAGGTGTGGTGTTGCTCGGGCTGTTCCTCGTCGTCGAACGCCGGGCCGACAACCCGTTGCTGCCGTTCTCTCTGTTCGCGGACAGGAATCGCGTCGCCACGTTCGTTGCAATCTTCTTCGCCGGCGGCGTGATGTTCTGCCTGGCCGCGTTCGTCGCACTGTTCGTTCAGGACATCCTCGGCTACAGCCCACTGTCCGCCGGCCTCGCATTCGTGCCGTTCGCTTTCGGCCTCGGGGCGGCGGCGTTCATCACCTCGCAACTCGTCGTGCGGGTGCAGCCGCGCTGGTTGGTCATGGCGGGCGCGGCGATCATGGTCGGATGGCTGCTGTTCTCGGTGGCGACCATGAATGCAGATTCGTCGTACTTCCCGGGCATATTCTTCCCCGTCATCGGTATCGGATTCGGTGTCGGCATGGCATCGATACCACTGCCGCTGTGCGCTATCGCAGGGGTCCCGGCTACCGAGATCGGGCCGCTTACGGCCATCGCACTCGTCGCCCAGACTCTCGGTGGACCGGTTGCACTGGCGATCGTCGGCGCGCTGACCACCTCACGCACACTGTCCCTCGGCGGGACGACCGGACCAGCCACCCTGATGAACGATGTCCAGTTGGACGCTCTGAGCTCGGGCTACATGTTCGCGCTCTTCTGCTGCGCGGTCTGCGCTGTCGTTGCAGGCCTCGCGGCCTTCTTCATCCGGTTCACTCCGCAGCAGGTAGCCCAGGCGCAGGCCGCCCAGGAAGACGCGCAGTCGTCCTAGGGCTCGACCGTGTCGCCCAGCGAGATCAGAAGTTTGCGTAGTAGTCGGTCCAGCTCGGTGCGTTCTGCGGGTTCGAGACCGGCGACTAGACGCGCCGCGTTCGCCACGTGGCCGTCGACTACTCGCTCCACCAGTTCGTGACCTGTCGCGGTCAGGGTGATCAAGACGCTGCGGCGGTTGTTCGAATCGGTTTCGCGGGTTACCAGTTTCTTGTCCACGAGCCGGTCCACGCGGTTGGTCATGGCAGCCGAGCCGACCATCGTCCGCGCAACGAGGTGTTTCGGAGTGAGCGTGTAGG
>NZ_LVCV01000335.1 GCF_001647195.1 Rhodococcus sp. EPR-157
CCTACCAGGCTCGACGCTCGTGAGAGTCGTCCGACCACGCCCATGGGGGATGCGTCCATCTCGGGCCGTTCGCGCTGCCATTGCGCCAGGAACGAATCGACTGCGTCGGCCACCGGTCCTCCAGAAAAGATTCGACGTCGAACTGTTTGACGAACCGTAGCATCTCCCATAGTCTCTCGATGCCATATTTTTCGATATCGAAATATTCGGAGCAAGCATGGTCCTGTCATCATCTGTTCGCAATTCGTTGATCACTGTCGTCGCGCCGGCCGTCTGGGGGAGTACTTATCTCGTGACGACCGAGCTGTTGCCGCCGGATCGACCGCTGTTGGCTTCCGTTGTACGTGCGCTGCCCGCGGGGCTGATCCTGGTCGCCCTCGGGCGCGCGCTACCTCGCGGTCACTGGTGGTGGCGCGCCCTGGTGCTCGGGATCCTCAATATCGGCGCCTTCTTCTACTTCTTGTTCGTTGCTGCCTACCATCTGCCGGGTGGTGTCGCAGCGCTCGTCATGAGTGTCCAGCCGATGATCGTGCTACTCATGGGAGCCGGATTGCTCGGTGTGCGAATACGGGCTGTGCATATCTACTCGTGCATCCTCGGCGCCGTCGGTGTCGGACTCCTCGTAGTACAGCCGGGCGCAGGCCTCGATCACGTCGGTGTGTTCGCCGGTCTGGCGGGCGCTGCAAGTATGGCTTCGGGCATCGTGCTCACCAAGCGATGGGGCAGGCCCGACGGTGTGGGCGTGCTGACATTCACCGGCTGGCAGCTCACTGTGGGCGGCGCAGTCCTGTTGCCGTTCATGGCGATAGGCGAAGGTCTTCCCGGAGTCGTTACAGCAGAGAATGTCTCGGGTTTTCTGTATCTCAGTGTGATCGGTGCGTTGCTTGCGTACGCGGTGTGGTTTCGTGGAATCGAGAAGCTTCCTGCCCTCGCCATATCGTTTCTGTCTTTCGCCAGCCCGCTTGCCGCAGCGCTGTTGGGCTATCTGGTTCTGGGCCAGTCGCTCTCGACGGTTCAGCTGATCGGCGCGGCCATCGTCGTCGGGGCCGTGATCATCGTGGTGGCAGCAGGTTCGCATCCGTCGAAAGGAGGACGCGGCACAGTGGGGATCGCCACTAGCGTCGAGGTGTGACGACCGATGCGCGCTACCGATCTCTCGATGTCCTTCGCGGAATTGCGATACTAGGCACGCTGGGAACCAACGTATGGATCTTCACCAGTGGCTCCGGGCTGGTCGGCTACCTCGATACGCTGGGAACAGCGCAGGGCGGCTGGGGCACTGCCGAGCGGGTGCTTCAACAACTGGCGCAGGGCAAGTTTCTGGGCCTGCTGACGATCATGTTCGGAGTCGGTTTGGCTATCCAGCAACGGTCGGCACTGCGAAACAATCTGCGGTGGCCAGGGCGCTATCCGCTCCGAGCTGGACTGTTGTTCGTGGACGGGCTGCTGCATTTCGCTCTGTTCACCGAGTTCGACGTGTTGATGGGATATGCGATCACCGGCCTCGTCGTGGCATACGTGCTCGCGACAAGCGAACGAGCACAACGGAGATGGATGATATCTGCGTCGGTGGTCCATGTGCTGCTCATGACCGCAGTCGCCGCCGCAATGCCGACGCCGGCGCCCGGTACGTCAGGCGCGTCTTTGTCTCCGAACCTGTACGCAGACGGTTCCTTCTGGGAACTGATGGTTTTTCGCCTCGACAACGCGCTGGCGTTCCGGGCCGAGACCATTCTGATCCTGCCGATGTCGATCGCCCTTTTTCTGCTGGGCGCGAAGTTGTTTCGAGCAGGTGTTCTCGGCGAGGAGGGGGCCGATCTCCGTAGGCGTCTTGTCCTCGTCGGTCTCGTCGCTGTACCGGCGGACTTCGTCGTGGGAATGTTCGGCTCCAGCGCGGGAATCATCGTGTCCCGCTATCTTCTCGCGCCACTGGTGTCGCTGGGAATTCTCGCCCTCGTCGCACAGCACTACATCGGGCGCTCGCGCGTGAGCGTGATGACCGGACGGCTGTCGGAAATCGGCCGGATGGCGTTGTCCTGCTACGTACTCCAGAACGTCGTGGCGTCGATTCTGTGCTACGGCTGGGGTTTCGGCCTCGCGATCAGGCTCGACACCGGTCCGCTGCGGGTTCTGGGAACTATCTCGGTCTACATCGTCACCGTCGGCTGTGTCAGCGCCTTCGCGCATGTATGGCTGCGCCGGTATCAGCGCGGCCCGATCGAGTGGTTGTGGAACTACTCGTTCGAGAGGATTCCGCTACGTACTTCGTAGGTCGGCGTCGTCGGCGGCCGCGTGGCCGGACTCCCATCCCTCGGCGTCGAGCCTCGGTCCTCGCATCGTTCTGACCCGGAGAAAGAGTCGGTCGAACTCCTCTTCCACTGCCACGGTCTGCGCTGCGAGCATCGGAAGCAACTGCTCCGACCGCGTCGACGCCTCCTCCAGTGCATTCGCGTCCACCTCGGCGAGCCGTTCACCGATCCTGATCGCGTACGCGTACAGAAAGGCCTTGCCGAATGCGGCAGAGGCGGATCCTTTGCGGCGCTTGGCCTTCGGTGAGTGCGCGAGAGCGCGGGTTGCTTGGATGAGCAACGACGTGAACAGAACTTCGGTCTGCTCGACGTCGACCGGTGAACCAACGAGTGTGGCAACCGCGAACCCGGGATCCCAGATGCTCTTCACTCGATTGACCGTGCTGACCCCGTGTAGCAGCTGTGCTTTCGGCGGAGCGTGAGGATTGTCCACGTGCAGTCTTCGGCTGACGACATCGACATTCCCCTCCGTCAGCAGTAGGGAATCGATGGAGTATCTCGTCATCAACTCCTGAGCCTTGGCGGTGAGTGTTTCGGCCTCTTCGTCGAAGTCGGTGGCGTCGGCTTTCGCGAGCAATCCGCGTATGCGGACCAGCACCTTGTCGTTCGGCGATCGAGCGCCTGGAACGTGTCGGTCGGTTCGGGGCGCTCGCCGTGTCGGCCATTGCGAGGGAAGAGGACCGATCTGCGGCCACCGTGGTAACGACTGCCACTGGCCGAGCAGAGTGAGAACGGTGACCCATTGATCGCTGGCAGCGATGTAGTCCCACCGCCGATCCGGCCTCGGCAACGCAGCCAGAAAGTTGGGGGAGGTATCCACAGTGGCCGCCGCTGCGGGATACAGAGCGCAGATCTCCGACAACTGACCGACCCAGTAATCGGGCGCCCGGTCGTTCGCGGTCGTCAGGTCGGATTCGTGCAGGATCGCTGCGGCCGCAAGCGAGGACACGGACGTGGTGCTCTGTCGCCGAACGACGTGCAGGAGATCGAATGGTTGCCAGCCGTTCTCGTACATCGTCGAGATCATGTTCGTCAACGCCAGGGAACCCAACGCCTGGGCGTCGAACTCTTCGAGTCCGACAAGCTGGTCGGCGACCTCGTCGACGAGCCGGGGATTCTTGCTGCGGCCGCTCGCAGCGTCGGCGCCCTGACGTAGCAGACCCGGTACCGGATTCATTCGGTCAGCACGATCAATTCGGTGGGGGAGGCAGCTTCGACCCGCAGCCCTGCTTTCGACGCAATCCGCGCCAGGGCTCGCACGTCCTTCGGCTCGGCCGTCGTCAAGGTCAGAGCGCGTGCCAGCAGCCCTTTGTGGTGCTTGTTGAAGTGACTGACCACGGACCTGCTTCCATCCGGCTTTTCGGTCAGAACGGTTGCTGTGATGGCGCCAGGGACGGGACCGAGTTGTTGGTAGGTCCCCGACCTCAGATCGACGACGAGTCCATCCGCTTCACCGGTCAGCGCTTCTGTCAGCTCCGGCTTCCAATGGGATCGGAGGGTTCCGAAGCCGGGGATCTTCGACGTGCCGGACAAGCGATACGACGGAATGGGGTCATAGGCGCGCACGGCACCGAACAACGCCGAACCGATCCACAGGCGTTCCGCAGCGCGAGCGCGGCCGGCTTTGGTGAACCCACGCGCGTCGAGCGCGTCGTAGAGCACCCCGGTGTAGCGGCTCAGCGCAGGAGTAGTGGGCGAGGTCCACAGCGTCACGTTGCGTTCGATCTCGTCGGCCTGCGTCGGCCCGAGCCCCAGGGCCAGACTCGATGCGTCGACGTCACCGGCGAGTCCGACGAGCGCATCTGCGAGTTTCTGCCGAAGCGGAGTCAGCGCAGAAAGTGACAGACCGTGCAGATCGAGAGGAGAGCCGTCGCCGCCGTCGGACTTCGTTTCGGAGGGAGGAAGCAGGATCAGCACGGGGAGCAACGTTACCGTTCCGTTGGGCACCGACTACGCTCGTACCCCGTGATCACCCGTCTTTCGCAGCTGTTCCTCCGTACCCTTCGCGACGATCCGGCCGACGCCGAAGTCGACAGCCACAAGCTGTTGGTGCGCGCAGGCTACGTCCGTCGCATAGCGCCGGGCGTGTACTCGTGGCTGCCGCTCGGCCTCCGAGTGCTTCGGCAGGTCGAGAAGGTGGTCCGTGAGGAGATGAATGCAATTGGGGCGCAGGAGATCTCGCTCCCCGCGTTGCTGCCCCGCGACCCGTACGAGGTCACCAATCGGTGGACCGAATACGGCG
>NZ_LVCV01000336.1 GCF_001647195.1 Rhodococcus sp. EPR-157
GGTGAATACAACTCCTACAAGGACTTGCCGGTCACCCTGTACCAGATCCAGACCAAGTATCGCGACGAGGAACGTCCTCGCGCCGGAATCCTGCGCGGACGCGAATTCGTCATGAAGGATTCGTACTCCTTCGACCTGGACGAGGACGGGCTCAAAGCGTCGTACCACGCCCACCGCGAGGCCTACCAGCGCATATTCGCTCGCCTCGGCGTCAAATACGTCATCGTCGCAGCGACGTCGGGAGCCATGGGCGGCAGCGCGTCGGAGGAGTTCCTGGCCGAAAGCGACATCGGCGAGGACACCTATGTCCGATGCATCGAGTCGGGCTATGCAGCCAACGTCGAAGCCGTCACCACCGCTGCTCCCGACTCGCTCCCGATCGAGGGGCAGCCGGCCGCTGTCGAGTACGACACCGGCGACACTCCGACCATCGCGACACTGGTCGACTGGGCCGAATCCGCGGATCTCGGCCGTACCGTCACCGCTGCGGACACATTGAAGAACATTCTGCTCAAGGTGCGGCAACCGCGGGGCGAGTGGGAACTGCTCGCGATCGGCATTCCCGGAGATCGCGAAGTGGACGAGAAGCGTCTGGAGGCATCGCTCGAGCCGGCCGAGTTCGAACTCCTCGCCGATGCCGACTTCGAAGCGAGTCCTTTCCTGGTGAAGGGCTACATAGGTCCACGAGCGCTGCAGGCCAACGGGGTTCGCTATCTCGTGGATCCTCGAATCGTCGACGGCACGTCCTGGATCACCGGGGCCGATGCCAAGGGCAAGCACGTGGTGAACCTCGTCGCAGGCCGTGACTTCACGCCGGACGGCACGATCGAGGCGGCGCGAGTGCGCGACGGCGACATGTCGCCGGACGGTCGAGGGCCGCTGGTCAGCGCCCGCGGTATCGAAATCGGCCACATTTTCCAGCTCGGCTACAAGTACACCGACGCGTTCGCCGTCGACGTCCTCGGGGAAAACGGCAAGCCGGTCCGGCTCGTGCAGGGCTCGTACGGCGTCGGTGTCTCTCGTCTCGTCGCCGTGATCGCCGAGCAGATGCACGACGACAAAGGTCTGCGCTGGCCGGCCGCGGTTGCTCCGTTCGATGTCCACCTCGTCATCGCCAACAAGGACGATGCCGCCCGCGCGGGTGCCGAGGCGATCGCTGCCGAGCTGGATGTCCAAGGATTGGATGTGCTTCTCGACGACCGCAAAGCTTCGCCCGGGGTGAAGTTCAAGGACTCCGAGCTGATCGGAATGCCTCTCGTAGTCGTCGTCGGACGCGGGTGGGCAGACGGCAAAGTCGAAATTCGTGACCGGTTCACCGGGGAAAGCCGAGAACTGGACAAGGAGACGGCGACCGCCGAGATCGTGAAGGCCGCGCGCACTAGGAACTGATTTCACAGTCCCGGTCGGTTACTCGCTGGTAGCTTCGAGTAACCGACTAGGAGAGGTGACAGCGTGGCGCACGTTGCTTTGTTCGATCCCACAAAATTCGACACGACCCGATTCGACGACGAGACCGCCCGACAGCTGCGCGCGCTGATCGACTGGTTCGAAGGGCGGGGCAAAGCGCGATTGCTCGCCGATGATCTGGGTGCAGTCTGGACCAGTGACTTTCTCGAGTTCGTCGCGAAGGAAAAGCTGTTCGCGAACTTCTGCACGCCCGCCGCGTATTCCGACGGCGACCCGAACAAGCGCTGGGATGCTTTCCGCAATGCCGCGCTGAGCGAGATTCTCGGGTTCTACGGGTTGTCCTACTGGTATGCCTGGCAGGTCACCGTGCTCGGTCTCGGACCGATCTGGATGAGCTCGAACGACGCAGCAAAGTCCCGCGCCGCCCGCCTCCTGGACGACGGCGGTGTCACGGCGTTCGGATTGTCCGAGCGAGCACACGGTGCCGACGTCTACTCCACCGACATGCTGCTCGAGCCGACGGGCGAGAGCGGCGTCGAGTTCACCGCAGCGGGGGAGAAGTACTACATCGGCAACGGCAACATCGCAGGCATGGTGTCGGTCTTCGGTCGGCGTAGCGACATGGACGGTGCACCGGCCTACGTCTTCTTCGTCGCAGACAGCGGCCACGAGAAATACTCGTTGCGAGACAACGTCGTTCATGGTCAGATGTTCGTCAGTACGTTCGTGTTGGAGGATTACCCGGTTCGCGCCGAGGACATTCTGCACTCCGGCGCGGACGCGTTTTCGGCGGCACTGAACACAGTCAACGTCGGGAAGTTCAATCTGTGCACCGGATCCATCGGAATCGCCGAGCATGGGTTCCACGAGGCGATCACGCACGCGCACAACAGAATCTTGTACGGAAATCGCGTTACCGAATTCCCGCATGTCCGCGCAAGTTTCGTAGATGCCTACTCGCGCTTGATCGCGATGAAACTGTTCAGCGCACGGGCACTCGACTACTTCCGAACGGCAAGTCCCGATGACCGCCGCTATCTGCTCTTCAATCCGATGACGAAGGCGAAGGTCACCTCGGAGGGTGAGATCGTGGTGCGGACGCTGCACGACGTGATTGCGGCCAAGGGGTACGAGAAGGACACGTACTTCCGCGAGGCGGCGCAACTGATCGGGACGCTTCCGAAGCTCGAGGGGACCGTCCATGTCAACGTTGCGCTGATGCTGAAGTTCATGCCCGCGTACATGTTTGCGCCCGTCGAGTTTCCCTCGGTCGCAACGCGCGACGACGCCTCCGACGATACGTTCTTCTTCGCGCAGGGCCCGGCTCGTGGGTCGGGGAAAGTGCGCTTCCACGATTGGGCGCCGATGTACGAGAAGTATTCCGCTGTACCGAACGTCGCGCGCTTCTACGAACAGGCGCTGGCCTTCAAACAATTCCTGGCCGATGCGGCGCCCGACGAAGGGCAGCAGAAGGATCTCGACTTCCTGCTGAACGTCGGGCACCTGTTTTCGTTGGTCGTCTACGGGCATCTGATCCTCGAGAGCGCGGATGCGGTGTCCACCGAGGTGTTGGATCAGATCTTCGACTTCCAGATTCGCGACTTCTCGGCGTATGCC
>NZ_LVCV01000337.1 GCF_001647195.1 Rhodococcus sp. EPR-157
GCGGTTCGACGCCGTATGGGCTGAGGTCCTCGGCTACGACGGTGCGTACGAGATGAACCCTTAGGGCGCGGATTCGAGCTGGTCCAGATCCGGACCGAATGCGCAGCTCGCCAGTTCGCCGAGGGCGGAGTCGTCCTCGGCATGCTCGGGTGCCTGCATGGCGAGAAGGCAGTTCAGTAGCATGCCATTCGCGATGAAGTCGCGGGCTTCCTCGGGCGTGCATCCGGTGCTGTCCTTGATCTGGGTGTAGATGGCGGCCATACCTGCGCGGCCTTGTGCCCCGATCTCGGGAGTGCTGCCTGCCGTGAACCCGTGCATCATCACCAACAACAGGTCTCGGTCGGCGACGAGTTCGGTGTAGGCCCCGCCGAGTGCTGCCCATACGTCGCCGTCCGGATACGGCTCGGATCCGTTCAGTACGTCATCGAAGGCCCTCATGATTCCGTCGATGGCTCGTTGAAATGCCAGTCTGAACAGCTCGCTCTTGGTGCCGAACATGCGCACGACGTACGGCTGAGACACGCCTGCCTCTTTGGCCACGGCGTCCGTGCTGGTGCCGGCGTACCCGCCCTTGGCGAAAGCGCGAGTGGCCGCGTCGAGCACCAGCTCACGCCGATCGGATGCGTCCATGCGGGTGGTCTTCGTAGGAGCTGCCATGTTGACAGGTTATCAGTCGATAACTAACGTCTGTCCGTGTAAGTAATCATTTGATGCTTACTTCAGCACTTGCATCACGCGAAAGGATCGACGATGGCCGTTACCACCGAAACGCAGCACTCACCGTCGCGCACTGTCCCCATCTGGGTCGGGATCGTCGCGGCTTCGCTTCCGATGTTCATGGCAACACTCGACAACCTCGTGATGACGAGTGCGTTGCCGGTGATTCAGGCTGATCTGTCAGCTTCGGTCGGCGAACTGCAGTGGTTCCTCAATGCGTACACACTGAGTTTCGCGACACTGATGCTTGCGGCAGCCACGCTGGGCGATCGCTGGGGTAGGCGGAACGTCTTTCTCGGCGGCATCGCGATCTTCACCCTCGCCTCCATTGCCTCGGCCCTCGCGACCACCCCTGCGATGCTGATCGCCGCACGGGCAATTCAAGGCGCCGGAGCAGCGGCGATCATGCCTCTGTCGCTCACGCTGCTCGCCGGGGTGGTTCCGGCGGCGAAACGTGCACTGGCCATAGGAATCTGGGGAGGGGTGTCCGGGCTCGGGGTCGCGCTGGGGCCGGTGGTCGGCGGTGCGGTCGTCGACGGCATCTCCTGGGAGGCCATCTTCTGGATCAACGTGCCGGTCGCCCTGATCGCGGTGCCTCTCGCTCTCGTCGCGCTGAAGGAATCGTTCGGCCGCAGGCAACCTCTCGACTATCTCGGGATCGTCCTCGCAGGCGTGAGCGTCTTCCTGCTCGTCTGGGCCGTCGTCCACGGCAACGACGATGGTTGGACCTCCAGCACGGTGCTTCTGTCGTTCCTGGTGTCGGCTCTCGCGCTGGTGGGCTTCGTCGTTCGGCAACGGCGCGGCGCATTCCCCGTCGTCCCACTGAGACTGTTCCGATCACGCAGCTTCTCGATCGCGAACATCATCGGCGTCACTTTCACGCTCGGAATGTTCGGGGCTGTATTCCTGCTGTCGCAGTACCTGCAGATCGTCATGGGGTACTCCCCGTTCCAAGCGGGACTACGCACGTTGCCGTGGACGGCGGCGCCCATGATCGTGGCGCCGCTCGCAGGTCTTCTCGCGCCGAGGCTCGGTCTTCGCGCACTACTCGTGGGTGGACTCACGCTGCAAGCCGGCGCGCTGGTCTGGATGGCCGCGATACTGCAGCCCGGGACGTCCTACGCGAGTATGGTCCCCGCTCTGGCGATGGCGGGCATCGGAATGGGCCTGACCTTCGCGCCATCGGCAACGGCGGTACTGACCGATATGGCCGAGGACGATCACGCTACGGCGAGCAGTACCAACTCCACTATCCGCGAGATCGGTGTTGCGCTCGGCATCGCGGTGCTGACGGCAGTGTTCCTCGGTGCGGGCGGCTCGTTGACACCGACCGGTTACACCGATGCGCTTGCCCCTGCGCTCCTCGTCGGTGCCGGAGCTGTCGTGGTGGGAATTTTCGCCGCGCTGTTCATGCCGACCGGAATCAGGGCTGCCCGGGAAACGGAGTCGAGGACGGAACTACTCCCAGGATCTCTCGCCAGTTCGCCAGTCGCAGTGCAGCTTCCGTGAGTGCAGTGATTCCGGTCTCCCTGGTGGGGCCGGAATTGCTGCGTTCGATCACAGACCGCCACGCGATCGACGTGTCGACCTCCGCTTGCGCGGCCAACTGGGCCGCCGTGATCGGATCGGTGACCGGGAACGGCGTCGTATAGGCCGTGGCAGGTTGGGGTGCGGTGACGCTTGCCGCCTTCAACGCGTCGATCGTCGCGTCCCGCCGGGCCCGGTGTGCTGCGGCGTTGGCCGCCACGACGTCGGCCCGCGCTGGATTCGAGAATGCCCCGACGATTCCGTACGCGAAGACGGCGGCGTACTCCGCGTTCAGTGCGTCGACCAGGGCTTGCTGTTCCTCCCCGAGTTCGTTCATGCCAGCACCACGATCGATTGAACGGTGCATGCTGCGCTGATCGAACCGAGAAGTCCGGCTCGATATCCCGACTCGTTCCGGGCCGAGTCTGCGGCGCTACGACCCGATTCGGACAGGCTGGTCATCAGCTCCTCCAGTGACGGTGGTGGGTTCTGCGCAGTCGTGGTCGTGGGCGGGGTGGCGGGGAGGGTGCTCTCGTCGGCGACGCCCGCGACGCGGTCGATCTCCGCGGCCAAGGAATCGGCGTGTGCGCCTCGCTCCGACTGAATCACGGAGAGAGCGCCCGCACGTTCGGGAAGAATCGCGATCAACGCTGCCGCCATGTCCGCGTCCTTCCGGGCCCGACGAAGGTGCGTCGTCAAAGTGTCCACTGTCGCGGCAGTGTCCTCGTCGGAGGAGCATCCGGCGGTCGCGACGAGGCCGACGGTCGCGAGCGCTGCGGCCGCCGCCAGCCGGATCGCCGAGCGGCGACTGAGGGAAGGGGCGATTGCGGGCGTCGGCACGTTCACATGGTGCCAGGTACGCCCTCGATCGTGCGCACCCGCTCCTGGTCACAGACACCTCTCGATGGCGCTAGGCTGTACGTTCACCGTCTGCCGATGATTCGCCCACAACTTCACGAGGAGTGCACACCACGATGCCTGTTCCGTCCAAGGAGAGGGTCATCGCGCTCCTGTCCGATCTGATCCACGCTCAGGGCTTCGACCTCGAGGACGTCAACGTCGTGTCCGCGGGCAAGCACAGCGCTGTTCGGATCATGGTCGATCGCGAGCAGGGTATCGACCTGGACGCCCTGCCGATTCTCAGTCGCGAGATCTCGGAGGTGTTCGACGGCGTGTCGGACTTCGGCGAAGCGCCGTACACCCTCGAAGTCACTACGCCCGGCATCGACCGACCCTTGACGGAAGAGCTGCACTGGCGCCGCGCTCGTGGCCGATCGGTGCGGATCGAGTTGGCCGAGGAGAAGTTCGACGGGCGAGTCGGAGTCCTCGACGGCGGCGTCGTGACCATTGTCACGCGTACGAAGGGCGTCCTGGCCACTCGGGCGGTCGAACTGTCCAGTGTCGTCAAGGCTGTTGTGCAAGTAGAGTTCTCGCGGCCCAAGGCCGAGGAGATGGAGTTGGCGGGCGGTGTCGTGGACGGTCGGCCCGCGCCTGCGGACTCCGACGAGATCGTGAATGTGGAAGCACCGGAAGAAGGGTCCGACAAGTGAATATCGACATAGCTGCGTTGCGCGCGATCGAGGCCGAAAAAGGGGTCTCGATCGACACCGTCATCTCGACGATTCAGACTGCACTGTTGACCGCGTACCGGCACACCGAGGGCCATCAGCAGCATGCGTGGATCGATGTCGATCGCAAGAGTGGTTCGGTCAAGGTGATGGCCAAGGAGATCGACGAGGACGGCAACACCATCTCGGAGTGGGACGACACGCCGGAGGGATTCGGTCGTATCGCCGCGACGACAGCGCGCCAGGTCATTCTGCAGCGCCTGCGCGACGCCGAGCACGAGCGTTCCTTCGGCGAGTACTCCACGCACGAGGGTGAGATCGTCAACGGAGTCATCCAGCGAGATACGAGAGCCAACGCCAAGGGCACCGTCATCGTCCGTATCGGAAGTGAAGCCAACGGGGCGGACGGTCTGCTCCCGCCGGCCGAGCAGGTTCCGGGTGAAAGCTACGAGCACGGCGAGAGAATCAAGTGCTACGTCGTCGGAGTCGCGCGTGGTCAGCGTGGGCCGCAGATCACGCTGTCCCGGACTCACCCGAACCTCGTTCGGAAGCTGTTCGCACTCGAAGTGCCCGAGATCGCCGACGGGTCGGTGGAGATCATGGCTGTCGCTCGTGAGTCCGGCCATCGCTCCAAGATCGCCGTGGCTTCCACCGTCTCCGGTCTCAACGCCAAAGGCGCGTGCATCGGACCCATGGGACAACGCGTGCGCAACGTCATGAGCGAACTCGCGGGGGAGAAGATCGACATCATCGACTTCGACGAGGATCCGGCCACCTTCGTCGGGAATGCGCTGTCACCGTCGAAGGTTGTATCGGTGACGGTCGTCGATGCGGCTGCCCGCGCCGCTCGCGTCATCGTCCCCGACTATCAGCTGTCCCTGGCCATCGGCAAGGAGGGGCAGAACGCGCGGTTGGCTGCTCGGCTGACCGGTTGGCGGATCGATATCCGAAGCGACGCGGCCGCGGCACCCGAGTCCACCAGCGGGTAAGTACAGAATGCGGAGTTCGGAGCAATACAGCGGTAGAGTGGGAGTCGGTTCGGAAGTGAACTCCATGCCCCGCAGTCATGTGAGCACCGGTTCGACGCCTTTACGTCTACCGGTGCGAACTTGTGTCGGGTGCAAGGAGAAAGCTCCGACCGCCGACCTGCTGCGTGTCGTGGTCAGTCGTTCGGACGGTGAATCGCAATCTTCCGATTGCATCATCGTCCCGGATGTCGAGCACCGACTCCCCGGTCGAGGCGCATGGTTGCACCTCGATCGGAATTGTCTCCACAACGCGGAGCGGCGCCGAGCCTTCGGCAGAGCACTACGAGTACCTGGTGCGATCGACATTTCCGCAGTCGACGCCTTCGTAGAGCGCAGAGTTCTACCCGACGAGAAGAACAGGCAACAGCACTGATGAGCACACCGTGAAGCACCGACGATGAACGTCCATCGGAATTAACCCGAGGTCGTGCAGGCACCAATGCCTCGCTCGGCCTCTCAGTGAGGAGAGCAGTGGCAGGCAAGGCCCGCGTGCACGAGTTGGCAAAAGAACTCGGTGTCACCAGTAAGGAACTACTCGCACGGCTCAAGGAGCAAGGCGAGTTCGTCAAATCAGCTTCGTCCACCGTCGAGGCGCCTGTAGCGCGTCGTCTACGTGAATCGTTCCCGTCCGAGAAGTCGGACTCGCCGTCCGAGAACGGCAGCACGACCGCGAGCGCACCCAAGCCGAGCACGGGCGCCAAGCCTGGCGGTCCGCGTCCGGGCCCCAAGCCTGCCGCGCGTCCGACTCCCGCTGCGCCCGCAGCGGTGAAACCTGAAACTCCGGCTGCACCCGTGCCAGCACCGACGACTCCGGCACCAGCAGCTCCGGCCCCCGCCGCACCTGCCGCGCCGGTAGAGTCGGCGGCCCCAGCGGCCGCTACTCCGGCGCCGGCACAGCAGGCGCCGTCGGCCGCAGAGACGGAATCGGCACCTGCCGGACCCAAACCGGGCGCACCGGGACCGAAGCCAGGTCCCAAGGCGCCTCGGGTCGGCAACAACCCGTACTCCTCGGCTCCAGTAGAGCGTCCAGCTCCACGCCCAGCCCCCGGCAGTCCCCGCCCCGGCGGGGCACGTCCTACGCCGGGTCAGGGCGGAGCTCGTCCAGCCGCTGCGCAGGGAGGAAGCCGCCCGGCTCCCGGGCAGGGCGGTCCCCGTCCGGCTCCGGGCCAGGCTGGACCTCGTCCGAGCCCCGGTTCGATGCCTCCCCGTCCGAATCCAGGTGCGATGCCGACACGTTCGGCACGACCGAGTCCGGCAGCAGGCCGCCCGGGACGCCCAGGTGGCGCGCCGGGTGGACGTCCGGGTGGCGGCGCAGGCGGCGGCGGATACCGCGGCGGCGGCGCACCGGGTGCTCCCGGTGGAGCTCCCGCAGGCGGAGCTCCCGCAGGCGGTTTCCGCGGTCGTCCAGGTGGCGGTGGCCGTCCCGGTCAGCGCGGAGCGGCTGCAGGTGCATTCGGTCGTCCCGGTGGAGCTGTTCGTCGCGGTCGCAAGTCGAAGCGGGCGAAACGCGCCGAGTACGAAAGCATGCAGGCTCCCGCGGTCGGCGGCGTCAGGCTGCCTCGCGGCAACGGTGAGACCATCCGTCTCGCTCGCGGCGCATCGCTGTCGGACTTCGCTGACAAGATCGACGCGAACCCCGCAGCGCTCGTGCAGGCCCTGTTCAACCTCGGTGAGATGGTGACGGCTACTCAGTCGGTCAACGACGAGACGCTCGAACTGCTCGGCGGCGAAATGAACTACGTCGTCCAGGTCGTCAGCCCCGAGGACGAGGATCGCGAACTGCTCGACAGCTTCGACCTCACCTACGGCGAGGACGCGGGTGGCGAGGACGATCTCGAGCAGCGTCCGCCGGTCGTCACGGTCATGGGTCACGTCGACCACGGCAAGACGCGACTGCTGGACTCGATCCGTAACACCGCCGTTCGCGAAGGCGAAGCCGGTGGTATCACGCAGCACATCGGTGCGTACCAGGTGCTGACCGAGCTCGAAGGCAACGAGCGTCTCGTAACGTTCATCGACACCCCCGGTCACGAGGCCTTCACGGCCATGCGTGCTCGTGGTGCCAAGGCCACGGACCTCGCGATCCTGGTCGTCGCTGCCGACGACGGCGTCATGCCTCAGACGGTGGAAGCGATCAACCACGCTCAGGCAGCAGATGTGCCCATCGTGGTTGCGGTCAACAAGATCGACAAGGAAGGCGCGAACCCGGACAAGATCCGTCAGCAGCTGACCGAGTACGGCCTGGTAGCCGAGGAATACGGCGGCGACACCATGTTCGTCGACATCTCTGCGAAGCAGGGCACCAATATCGATGCCCTTCTCGAAGCGGTGCTGTTGACTGCCGATGCGTCGCTCGACCTGCGTGCGAACCCGGACATGGATGCTCAGGGTGTTGCCATCGAGGCGCACCTCGACCGTGGACGCGGACCGGTTGCCACTGTCCTCATCGCTCGCGGAACGCTCCGCGTCGGAGACTCGATCGTGGCGGGAGACGCATACGGACGCGTCCGCCGCATGGTCGACGAGCACGGCGAAGACGTCACCGAGGCGCTGCCGTCACGTCCTGTCCAGGTCATCGGCTTCACGTCGGTGCCAGGTGCAGGCGACAACCTCCTGGTCGTCGACGAGGACCGAATCGCCCGTCAGATCGCCGATCGACGAAATGCACGCAAGCGCAACGCGCTGGCAGCGAAGAGTCGTAAGCGCATCAGCCTGGACGATCTCGATGCAGCTCTGAAGGAGACTTCACAGCTCAACTTGATCCTCAAGGGTGACAACTCGGGAACCGTCGAGGCGCTGGAAGAGGCCTTGCTGGGTATCGAGATCGACGACGAGGTCGAGTTGCGCGTCATCGACCGCGGTGTCGGTGGCGTCACGGAGACCAACGTCAACCTGGCGTCGGCGTCGAACGCGATCATCATCGGCTTCAACGTTCGTGCGGAGGGCAAAGCCACCGAGCTTGCCAACCGCGAGGGCGTGGACATCCGGTACTACTCGGTCATCTACCAGGCGATCGACGAGATCGAGAAGGCCCTCAAGGGCATGCTCAAGCCCGTCTACGAAGAGGTTGCTCTCGGTCAGGCCGAGATCCGCGCGCTGTTCCGTTCGTCCAAGGTCGGAAACATCGCAGGTTGCCTCGTCACCTCCGGTACGATCCGTCGCAATGCCAAGGCACGACTGTTGCGAGACAGCACAGTGGTCG
>NZ_LVCV01000338.1 GCF_001647195.1 Rhodococcus sp. EPR-157
CGTACTCGGACATCAAGGTCGGCGATGTCATCGAGGCGTACGAGCTGCGTGAGAAGCCGCGCGACTAGCACGTGCTCGGCTGTAGTGGATCAAGGGGAGTGACACTGCACTGATTCGAACGAGGCCCGGCGGCGGTACTGATCGGTACCGCCGCCGGCATCGTTCGAGTCTTTCCGATTCGAAGGATGGCCGCGTGTACCTGGGTGCTCTCGAGCTGGACGTGTTGTTGGGGGATGTCCGTTCGCTCGCCGACAAGCGTTCGACCGTGCTGCCGGTTCTGTCGGAGCTGCAACGGTTCGGGGTGTCGGCGGCGGAGACGGGGGAACGAGATCGTTTTCGACGTTCACTGTTCGGCATCGCGGCCGTCGGCTCCGATGTCGAAGGTCTGCACGACAAGCTGGACGAATGCGAGCGACATGTCGCCGAGCGTCACGATCTGGAATTGTTGGCAGTCAGAAGAAGAATTTTCGGTCCCGAGGACTGACTCGGCACCGCGTGTGAGGAGCGTGAAAGTTCATGGTGGATCAGGCAAGAGCTCGCAGGCTCTCGAAGCGAATTGCCGCCATCGTTGCGACGGCCATCGACCACGAGATCAAGGATCCGCGGCTGGCGTTCGTGACGATCACCGATTGCAAGGTCACAGCGGACTTGCACGATGCGACGATCTATTACACGGTGATGGGCGAGGATCTGGACACGCCTCCTGATCTTCAAGCCGCATCCGCAGGTCTAGAGAAGGCCAAGGGTGTGCTCAGGTCCAAGGTGGGTGCAGGGACGGGCGTCAGGTTCACCCCGACGCTGACATTCATGACGGACACCGTTCCCGATACGGCCCGGCACATGGAAGAGCTGCTGGAACGAGCTCGACAAGCCGACAGCGAAGTTGCACGGGTCGCCGCCTCGGCCAAGCCCGCGGGCGACCCCGACCCGTACAAAGCTCCACGCGAGTCCGTCGAGGATTCCGAGTCCACCGACGTGGACTGACCGAGTGGACGAGTTGTTCGCTTCTGCCATCTCGCTGCTCGAGACTGCGCAGAGTGCGACGGTGCTGTGCCACGTCCAGCCGGACGCCGACACGATCGGCAGCGGACTTGCGATCGCAACAGTGTTGGCTCGGCGTGGCGTCCAGGTGCAGGTTGCGTTCGCCAGCCCCCGTGAACTTCCCGAGTCGATGAACGAACTGCCCGGCCGTGACCTGTTGACCGCGCCCGAGGACGTTCGATCCCGGGTCGATCTGGTCGTCACGGTCGACGCGGGCAGTCGCGGCCGACTGGGCGCACTCGCCGACCGAATCGACACGGCCGACGCGTGCCTGGTCATCGACCACCACCGGTCCAACACGAGATTCGGCACGCTGAACGTGGTCGACGACGGTGCGGAGTCCACGACGGCTGTCATCACGCGTCTGCTCGACGCCTGGAACGTTGCCATCGACGCCGACCTGGCGCACTGCCTGTTCGCCGGCCTGGTCACCGACACCGGATCCTTCCGGTGGGTTCGTCCGGGATCCCACCTGCTTGCCGAACGGCTACTCGCCACCGGCATCGACGGTGCTGCGATCGCGCGCAAGCTCCTCGACAATCACCCGTTCGGTTGGCTTCCGATGCTCGGTTCCGTTCTCGGTTCGGCAGCTCTCGTACAGGACGCCGTCGGTGGCCTCGGCCTCGTCTATGCGGTGATTCTGCGTGAGAATTCCGAGGGTATGCGATCCGAGGAGATCGAGAGTGTCATCGACATCGTCAGGACAACCTCCGAGGCGGAGGTGGCTGCGGTGTTCAAACAGCAATCCGGTGACGAGTGGACCGTGTCGCTGAGGTCGAAGACCGCCGTGGACGTCTCGACGGTGGCTGCGACGCTCGGGGGCGGTGGTCACCGCAATGCGGCAGGCTTCACCGCTCACGGTACGAAGGCCGACGTGATCGACTCACTGGTCGATGCGCTCGGCTGAGACGAGCGCAGCCGGAGATGCATCGCCGCGTCGAATACTCGGTCTTGCGCTGCCGGCCCTCGGAGTGTTGGCAGCCGAGCCGATCTACCTGCTCTTCGACGCAGCTGTGGTCGGACGCCTCGGTGCGCTCCCGCTGGCGGGTCTGGCGGTAGGCGGCCTCGTGTTTGCGCAGGTCAGCACTCTGACGTTTCTCTCCTACGGCACGACGGCGAGGGCAGCCCGCTTGCATGGGGCCGGTCGTGATCGGGACGCGATCGGAGAGGGCGTCCAGGCAACCTGGCTCGCGCTGGCACTCGGTCTGATCATCGTCGGTGTGATGCAAGTGCTGTGCGTACCTATTCTCACGCTCATCGGTGGCGGTGGCGAGATTACGACCGAGGCCACCGCATGGTTGAGGGTCGCGATACTCGGTGTGCCGTTCATCCTCGTGTCGCTGGCGGGCAACGGTTGGATGCGAGGACTTCAAGACACCGTACGGCCTCTCCGTTTCGTGCTTGCAGGCCTTGGCCTGTCTGCGATTCTGTGTCCGGTGCTGGTCCACGGTCTGCTGGGTGTCCCGCGTCTCGGCCTGGTCGGTTCGGCCGTTGCGAACGTTCTCGGGCAAGCCGTGGCCGGCGCGTTCTTCGTGGTCGCGATCGTGCGCGCAGGTGTGCCGCTGCGTCCGTCGTGGTCGATCATGCGAGCACAGTTGATACTCGGCCGAGATTTGATCATTCGAACGCTTGCGTTCCAAGCATGTTTTCTGTCGGCCGCTGCGGTGGCATCGCGATTCGGTGCGGCGTCGGTTGCCGCGAATCAGGTCGTCCTGCACATGTGGAATCTCGTGGCGCTCACGCTCGACTCCTTGGCGATCGCAGCGCAGTCACTGGTCGGCGCGGCTCTCGGTCGATCCGACGCGAGCGGCGCAACTCGGCTCGGCTGGCGCCTGACCGTATGGTCCACGGTGTTCGCAATCGCGCTTGCAGCGTTGTTCGCGGCTGGGTACACCGTGATTCCCGGGCTGTTCACCACGGACCTCTCGGTCGTCGCGGCGATGCACTCCATCTGGTGGATCTTCGTAGCGATCGTTCCGATCGCGGGAGTGGTGTTCGCCCTCGATGGGGTGTTGCTCGGGGCGGGGGATGCTGCGTTCCTGCGCTCGGCGACGCTCGGGTGCGCACTCGTCGGCTTCCTGCCGTCGATCTGGATGGCGTTGGCGTTCGATTGGGGTGTGCGCGGCATTTGGTTCGGGCTGGGCATTTTCGTGGTTCTCCGCATGATCGCCGTCGTCCTGCGAATGATGTCCGGCCGCTGGGCGCTGGTCGGTGCGGACATTCAGCGCGTCGCGGAGTGAAGCGCTACCTCTTGGCTCTTGACGACGAAGAAGCCGGCTAGACCGGGTTCGAGATCGAGTTCGGCGACGGCAGCGGGCGTGACGTCCGCTGCGATTCCGGGGCTCCCATCCGGATGCTGATCCGCCCTGAGGCGGACCGTTGCACCGTGGACGTCCATCGATGCGATGGTCACCGGGAAGACGTTTCGAGGGCTGGCGTGTGGCGGTTCGAGGTGCACCGCGACGGCAGCGGGAGCGAAGATCGCGACACTGCTGCCACCGGTGTCGGTCCCGCCGAGCCCCGAAACGGTCAGCCCCCACGATGTGGTCAGCGAATCGGCGCCGTCCATGGTGCCCGACACGAGGTTGACGCCCGCGATCCGCGCAGCGAACGCGCTGCGAGGAGCCGTGAGTACCTCGGTGGTGGGCCCGCGCTCGACGACTCGTCCGCTCTCGACGACCACGACTGTGTCCGCAAGTGCCAACGCGTCGAGAAGATCATGAGTGACGACGACGGCTGTGCGTCGTTGGTCGCGCAGGACCCTCCGCAGCAGGCGCCGCACGGCAGGTGCGGTGTCGACGTCGAGGGCCGACATCGGCTCGTCGAGGAGGAGGACCCGAGGATCGGCTGCCAGGGCACGTGCGATGGCGACGCGTTGCGCTTGGCCCCCGGAGAGTTCACCGGGCTTGCGGTCGGCGAGTTCGATCGCGTCGACGGACTCCAACCATTGCCGGGCTCTCTCGTGTGCCGCGCGTTTGCGCAGTCCGCGACTGCGGGGCCCGAAAGCGACGTTCGCTTCGACCGAGAGGTGCGGAAACAGAAGGGCGTTCTGCGTCAGGCTTGCGACCCCACGGGCATGGGCAGGGACGAAGGTACCGCTGGAGGTGTCGGTGACCACGTCGTCCCCGAGCAGCACGCGTCCAGTGTCCGGCCGGATCAATCCTGCGATCACGGACAGCAAGGTCGACTTTCCAGCACCGTTCGGACCGAGGACCGCCACGACCTCGCCGTCGGCGCAGTCGAACTCGAAGGACACGCCGCGACCGACAATTCCGGCTGTGAGCGATATCGAACTCACAGTGCACCCGCCACGCGTCGACCGCGAGCAGCGAGGACGACGACGGCCGCAACGACGATGAGCAACAGCGACAGTGCGACGGCGGCGTCGGCGTCGGTCTCGCGCTGAAGGTAGATCTCCAGTGGGAGGGTCCGAGTCACCCCTTCGAGCGAACCGGCGAAGGTCAAGGTCGCGCCGAACTCGCCGAGAGCGCGCGCGAAGGCGAGGACCGATCCGGACACGAGGCCGGGCAGGACGAGTGGAATGGTGACACGTCGGAGAACGGTGGTGGGACGAGCGCCGAGTGTGGACGCGACCGTCTCGTACTCGCGACCGGAACTGCGAAGTGCGCCTTCGAGACTGACGACGAGAAACGGCAGTGAAACGAACGTCTGGGCAAGCACCACCGCTGTGGTGGAGAACGCAATGGACAGCCCCCACCCCTCGAGGTATCCGCCGAGCAGACCGAGCCGACCGAACGTGTACAGCAACGCGATACCTCCCACCACGGGCGGCAGGACGAGGGGCAGCAGAACGAGCGCTCGCAGCATCGACAATCCAGGAAAATTAGTGCGGGACAACACCATCGCCATCGGAACACCGAAGACTATGCACAGCAGGGTGCTGATTGCAGCGGTTCGTAGGCTGAGCATCAAAGCGGTGCGAGCGGATTCGGACGTCACGAGCGGAACGAAGTTCGTCCAGTCGATCTTCAGCAGGATCGCGAGAAGTGGCGTGACCACGAACAACCCGCCCAGTGCTGCAGGAACGAACATCCACCGCGGGAGCCCCGGCGTCACGGTGCCGCGAACCCGGCTTCGGTCAATACTCGGCGGCCGGTCGCACCGGTGACCAGTGCTTCGAATGCCTTCGCCGCGGCCGCATTTCGACTGCTCTTCAGTACTGCAACGGGATAGGTGTTGACGGCTTCTCGGGCTTCGGGGAAGTCGACGGTCGTCACCTGGTCGCCGGCTCCTGCTGCATCGGTGACGTAGACCAGGCCTGCATCCGCCTGCCCCGACGTGACCTTGCCCAGCACGTCGGTCACCGAAGCCTCCTCACTGACCGCGGGCACGGTTGTGCCGGTTGTTCTCTCGACTGTGGTGGTCGCGTTGCCGCACGGAACCTGCGGTGCGCAGACCACCGTCAGGATGTCTGGGTCGGCTAGGTCCGCAAACGACGTCACGTCCTTGGGATTGCCGAGTGCGGTGACGATCGTAAGGGTGTTGGTTGCGAAGTCCACCGGCTCGCCATCGACGAGGTCTGCCTCGACCGCCTTGGTCATGTTCGCGGTGTCCGCCGAGGCGAAGACGTCTGCCGGTGCGCCCTGCGCAAGCGCAGTGACGAGGTCCGAGGATCCGGCGAAGTTGAACTCCACGGTCACTGCGGGATTCTCGGCCTCGAAGGTCTCACCCAGTTCGGTGAACGTCGATTTCAGCGATGCGGCAGCGAAGACGGTGATGGTGTCGGTCGCGGAGCCGGTGTCCGCGGGATTTCCGCATGCCGCCAGCAGGGTGAGAGCTCCGACGAGGGCGATAAGGGTGGTCGGTGTTCGCATCACGAGGCGGTTGCTTCGACGATGACTGTGGTTGCTTTGACGACGGCGACAGAGATCTTCCCCGGCTCCAGGCCGAGGTGTCGTACCGATTCGGTACTCATGAGCGACACGACGGTGAAGGGACCACACTGCATCTCGACCTCGCTCATGACGGTGTCCGAGGTCACCTTCGTGATCAGTCCGACGAAACGGTTGCGTGCCGAACTGCCGGTCCCGGTCGGATCCGGTGGTGGTGCTGCGTGCTGACGGGCAAACCTGGCGAGTTCGGCGCCGTCGATGACTTTGCGTCCGGCGTCGTCCTTCTGAGCGGTCAGTGCACCGCTGTCGATCCATCGACGGACGGTGTCGTCACTGACTCCGAGTAGTTCGGCGGCGTCCTTGACGCGTATCCGTGGATGCGGCACAAACGAAACTCTAGACCAGCAAGTGCGTATGTTCTAACGGTTTCGACGTGAAATAACTGCACGCGCTAGGAAGTGGGCGGCAGCCAGCGCCACGCTGCAGACGACCGCGGTAATCGCGAAACCGGCCACGAAGTTGTCGGAGGCGATTCCCGCCAGAAATGCGGCCATGACGGTGAGCAACACGCCTGCCGGAAGAATTCCCATGGCCCGATTGTCGCACTGCCCGGAATCGCAGGAGACAATGAAGTGTTGGTAGTGATTCGGGAAGCACGCACACTCACGATCGGAAGGACTGTGGCCTGTGACAGCCAAGCTCTGGGCAGTCAGTGACATTCACGTCGGTCACCGCGGCAATCGTCCGGTCACCGAGGATATCCACCCCGAATCCCCCGAAGACTGGCTGATCGTCGCAGGCGACGTCTCCGAGAAGACCGACGACATCAAATGGGCCCTCGAGTTGCTGCGCAGCAGGTTCGCGAAAGTGATCTGGGTGCCCGGGAACCACGAGCTGTGGACCACCGCCAAGGATCCTGTCCAGATTCATGGTGTCGCGCGCTACGAGTACCTGGTGAACCTCTGTCGAGAGATCGACGTCGTGACGCCGGAAGATCCCTATCTCGTCTGGGAGGGCGAGGGAGGCCCAGCCACCCTCGTACCGATGTTTCTGCTGTACGACTATTCGTTCCTGCCGCGAGGTGCTCTCGACAAGGAACACGGACTGAAGATTGCCCGGGACAAGAACGTGGTTGCAACGGATGAGTTCCTGCTCTCACCGCAGCCCTACGCGACCCGAGATGCGTGGTGCCGCGCGAGGATTTCGGCCACTGCGGAACGACTCGACGGGCTCGATCTTTCGATCCCGACGGTACTGATCAATCACTTTCCGATGGTTCGCCAACCGACCGACGTGCTGTTCTACCCGGAATTCGCGCTGTGGTGCGGCTCGACGCTCACGGCCGATTGGCACACTAGGTACAACGCAGTGTGTTCGGTGTACGGGCATCTCCACATTCCGCGGACCACGTACTACGACGGTGTGCGCTTCGAAGAGGTTTCGGTCGGCTATCCGCGCGAGTGGCAGCGTCGCGGTTTGCCGAGCAACGTTCTTCGCCAGATACTTCCGGTGCCCGAGTACCCCGAGGGAACGCTGAACAAATGGGGCGGGCACTTCACCGTCACGCCCGAGATGGAAGCCGAGGTCGAGAAGATGAGGGCGAACAAGTGATCGAGTCGATCCTGCCGAACGGCGTCGTCGCTGCCGAACTCTTCGAGGATCCTCCCGGCCTGGAGCCGCACCCGCTGGAAGCGCCTCTCATCGCCAAAGCAGTCGACAAGCGCAAGCGCGAGTTCACGTCGGCTCGGCACTGTGCGCGGGTGGCGATGGACAAGCTCGGGGTCGAACCGGCTCCGATCATGAGGGGCAAGTCGGGCGCTCCACAGTGGCCGAAGGGTGTCGTCGGCTCGTTGACCCATTGCGACGGCTATCGCGGCGCAGTCCTCGGATACGCGCTGCAGGTGCGGTCCGTCGGCATCGACGCCGAACCACATGGGCCGCTGCCCGACGGCGTCCTGGACGCCGTGAGTCTGCAATCCGAACGTGACTGGCTCGCCACTACCGATTCCGACATGCACTGGGACCGCCTGCTGTTCTGCGCCAAGGAAGCGACGTACAAAGCGTGGGAGCCGCTGACCGGACGCTGGCTCGGATTCGAGGACGCCCACATCACCTTCGAGCGGACGTCCACCGGAAGCGATTTTTCGGGGACTTTCCACTCCGACCTTCTGGTGCCCGGGCACACCGAATCGGGTGCTCCCTTGTCCTCGTTCGACGGCCGTTGGCTGATCGCCGACGGGCTGATCGTCACGGCGATTGCAGTGATGTGAATCCTCGCCTGGCAGAATGACCTCTCGTGTCTGCACGCGGAAAGTTGTCCTCCGGCCTCGTCGGCGCCGGGTTGTTGATCGTGGACAAGGGTCCCGGGGTGACGAGCCACGACGTCGTGGCCTCGTGTCGAAAGCTGCTGGGCACCCGGAAGGTCGGGCATGCCGGGACTCTCGACCCGATGGCGACCGGGGTGCTCGTTCTCGGCATCGAACGCGCGACGAAGATGTTGGGTCTGCTGGCGCTGACCACGAAGGCGTACACCGCAACGATTCGGCTCGGCCGAACCACATCGACGGACGACGCAGAGGGCGAGACCGTCGCCGACGCCTCCGCATCGGCGGTCGAGGATGCGGACATTGCCCGTCAGGTCGCTCTGCTCACGGGCGATATCGAGCAGGTTCCCTCCAGCGTCAGCGCCATCAAAGTGGACGGACAGCGCGCACACAAGCTGGTGCGTGCCGGCGAGGAGTTCACGATCCCGGCGCGACGGGTGAGCGTCACCCGCTTCGATGTGCTTGCTCGACGCGACGTCCCCGGGACCGGGTTCGTCGACCTCGATGTCGAGGTCGAGTGTTCGTCGGGGACCTACGTACGCGCGTTGGCTCGCGATCTCGGCGCTGCGCTCGGGGTCGGTGGTCATCTGACGGTCTTGCGTCGTACGCGCGTCGGACCGTTCACACTCGAGCATGCGCGGACGCTCGAGCAGCTTGCGGATGAACCCGGTGTCAGTCTCGACATCGACGAGGCGGCTCGCACCGCGTTTCCACACCGGCAGGTCGACGCGGACGAGGCCGAAGCCGTCAGTCAGGGACGGTGGCTCGATCCGATCGGGCTGCCCGGGGTGTATGCGGCAATAGACCCGACCGGACACACCATCGCGCTCCTGCAGGAGAAGGGCAAGCGGGCCAGTTCGGTCATGGTGGTCAGGCCGGCGACACTGCGAGGTCTGTAGCTACGCGGGGTCTGTAGCTACGCGGGGATCATCCAGATGGCTTCGGCGGCACGCTGGCCGAGGTCGATCGAACTGCGTTCGCCCAGCCCGAGCTCGATGGCCACCGTGCCGGCGTAATCGCGCCGTTCGACGACCCTGATCGGAAGGTCGAGCGAGATCCCGACGGAGTCGAAGTATCTGAGCATGGCGGGATCGGAGTCCGAGATCCGCGCGACCCGCCCGCTCTGACCGTCGATGTAGTCGCTCAGGCGTGTCGCTTCGGGTGAGGCGATCGCGCCGTCGACGGAGGGGATCGGGTCGCCGTGTGGATCACGTTCCGGGAAGCCGAGTTTCGCGTCGATACGCGACATCATGAGGTCGGAGACGGCGTGCTCGAGTATCTCCGCTTCGTCATGCACCTCGTCCCATCCATAGCCGAGTTCGCGCACCAGATACGTTTCGATGAGCCGGTGTCGGCGAACCATGGCGATGGCTGCGGCACGCCCGCGATCGGTGAGCGAAATCGCCCCGTAGCGCGCGTGATCGACCATTCCTTGATCGGCGAGCTTGCGGATCGCCTCGGAAACCGTCGAGGCGGAGACACCGATGCGCTCGGACAGCATCTTGGTGCTGACCGAATCCTCGCTCCACTCGCTGGCAGTCCAGATGACCTTCAGATAGTCCTGCGCGACAGCCGACAGCTGTACTTCGTCGGCAGTGGACGGGTCCCCGGTGCGTTCAACCACGCAATGGAGCTTAGGCAATCCATCCAGAAATGACACGTCAGCGTGGCCGACGCTCACACGGTGGCGGCCTCGCGGCGTCTAAGTGCTCGCGTCACCATGCCTTGCGTCGGACTGAACAGGTACGCAAGTGTGAACACCGATCCCTGCGCCAGTACGACGGTTCCGCCGGAAGACACGTCGAGATAGAAGCTGACGTAGATCCCGACCACCGCGCAGCCGACGCCGATAGCCGGTGCCAGCAGGAGCATGCGCCCGAAGCGCTGCGTGAGCAGATACGCCGTCGCACCGGGCGTGATGAGCATCGCGACGACCAGAATGACGCCCACTGCTTGCAGCGCGCCCACCGTCGTCAGCGCCAGGAGCGTCAGCATCAGCCCGGAGAGGAAAGCCGGGGAGATGCCGACTGCTCGCGCCTGTGTGCGATCGAACGCGAACAACGTGAAGTCTCGTCGCTTGACGATCATCACCACGAACGCGAATCCGCCCAACACGACGACCTGCCACATATCGCCCTGCGATACGCCGAGAAGGTTCCCGAACAGGATGTGATTGAGGTCGATCTGACTGGGAAATTTCGAGATGAGTACGACTCCGAGTGCGAACAACGTGGTGAAGACAACCCCGATGGCCGCGTCCTCTTTGACGTGAGTGGTGTTGCGCACGACTCCGATGGCACCGACCGCGACGAGTGCGAACAGCAACGCGCCGATGGCGAACGGAGCACCGAGCAGGTAGGACAGGGCGACGCCAGGCAAGACCGCGTGTGAGACGGCGTCGCCCATCAGGGACCAGCCGATCAACACGAGCCAACAACTCAGCACCGCGCACACGATGGACGCGACGATCGTGACCAGCAGAGCACGCTGCATGAAGGTGTACTGCAACGGTTCGACGAAGAAATCCACGAGATACACGGTCAGCTCGCTTCCGAGGTACGCAGGGGGTCGACGCCGAAGGCCATTGCGAGATTTTCCGGACGTAGTACGTCCTGTGGCGTGCCGTGCATCAGCACACGTTGCTGCAGAAGCACTGCTTCGTCGCACAAGTCGGGCAGAGCGTGCAGGTCGTGAGTGGACACCAGGACCGAAGCGCCTGCTGCGGTCAGTTCGCGGAGCAATCGCGTGATCGTGGACTCGGTCCGCTTGTCGACGCCTGCGAACGGCTCGTCGAGGAGAAGCAGCGACGCCTCCTGTGCGATCGCGCGGGCCACGAACGCGCGCTTGCGCTGTCCACCGGACAGTTGGCCGATCTGTCGACCGGCCAATTCGGTCAGGTCGACCCGTTCGATCGCTGCGGCGACGGCATCGCGGTCCCGGGCACGGGGGGTGCGCATCCAGTTCTGTTTGCCGTAGCGCCCCATCATCACTACCTCGCGCACGCTGATCGGGAAGGTCCAGTCGACCGACTCGCTCTGCGGGACGTAGCTCACGGTCCCGTCCTTACGCGCCTTGGACGGGAGCCCGCCGAAGATGCTGATCGATCCGGTGTCCGGCCGAACGACGCCCATGATTGCTTTGAACAGGGTGGATTTGCCGGAGCCGTTCATGCCGACCAGACCGCATACCCGGCCGGGTTCGAGTGTCAACGAGGCGTCGATGAGGGCGGTGACGTCGCGATAGGCGACGCTCACTCCGGATACGTGCAGGGCGGGTGTCATCTCGTTCATTCCGGCTTTCGCAGTAGAGCGTCGGTGATGGTGCGGGCGTCGTATGTCAACAGGTCGAGGTAGGTCGGGACGGGCCCACCTTCTTCGCTGAGCGAATCCACGAAGAGCTTTCCGCCGAACCGAGCCCCGGTGTCCTCGGCGACCTGGAGTTGGGCCTTGTCCGACACGGTGGACTCGCAGAACACTGCCGGTACGTCGTTGTCCTTCACGAAGTCGATAGCCGCGACGACCTGCTTGGGAGTGCCCTCCTGCTCGGCATTGACCGGCCAGAGGTACATCTCCTGCAGGTCGAAGTCCCGGGCCAGGTAACTGAACGCGCCTTCGCACGAGACGAGTGCGCGCTGGTTCGGTGGCAACATGTCCAGATCGGTCTTCAATTCGGCACTCACGGCGCGGATTCGGGTCTTGTAGTTCTCCGCATTGGCGCGGTAGTCCGCCTCGTGGTTCGGATCGAGGCGAACGAACGCCTCGGCGATGTTGTCGACGTAGGTCTCCGCAACCACCGGTGACATCCAGGCGTGCGGATTGGTCTTTCCTGCGTAGGCATCCCCACGTATGAACACCGGTTCCACGTTCTCGCTGACGACGGCGTGCGGGGCGGGGACACGTTCGACGAACTTCTCGAACCATGCCTCCAGGCCGAGCCCGTTGTCGAGGATGAGGTCCGCCTGCTCCGCAGTGCGAAGATCTCCGGGAGTCGGCTCGTATCCGTGAATCTCGGCTCCGGCCTTGGTGATCGATTGCACCGTCACGTGCTCGCCCGCGACGTTGCGTGCCATATCCGCCAGGACCGTGAACGTGGTGAGAACGAGAGGCTTGGATTGGTCGATCTGTCCGACGTCGTCCTCGCCGACCGCACGGGCGCACCCGCTCGACTCGGCGGCGCACACCAGCATTACTGCGACGACGCGAAAAAATAAGTTCGGCACACCGAAATATTGGCAGAAAGTTCGAGGGTTTGTCCACAGGTGTTTGCCGAGACACACCGATCCGGAAGTGACCGCTCGAGATATGGGCCGTAGGCTTCGTCTGTGCTGAGATGGCGAGGTCTCGACGATGTACCTGCAGACTGGGGTCGCTGCGTTCTCACGATCGGCGTGTTCGATGGCGTTCACCGCGGTCACGCCCAGCTGATCACCCGTGCGGTGACATCGGCCCGGGAGCGTGGGGTGCCGAGTGTGCTGATGACGTTCGATCCGCATCCCATGGAAGTAGTTCGTCCTGGAAGCCATCCGGCCCAACTGACTACGCTCACGCGCCGGGCCGAGTTGGCCGAGGATCTCGGCATCGATGTCTTCTGTGTGATGCCGTTCACGCCCGAGCTGATGAAGCTGACACCCGAACGCTACGTGCACGAGATTCTGGTGGAGCGGCTTCACGTGGCGGAGGTGGTCGTGGGGGAGAACTTCACTTACGGCAAGAAAGCTCTCGGCAACGTCGCCCTACTGCGCAAGATCGGTGAACGATCAGGGTTTGCCGTGGACGGTGTCAACCTTCTCGCCGAGCATGCGGTGACGTTCTCCTCGACCTACATTCGTTCGTGCGTCGACGCGGGTGACGTCGCAGCCGCCGCTGCAGCTCTCGGGCGCCCGCATCGGGTCGAGGGCGTCGTGGTGCACGGTGACGGCCGGGGTCGACAGCTGGGATATCCCACTGCCAACGTCGCTCCGCCGATGTACTCCGCAATTCCTGCCGACGGCGTGTATGCCGCGTGGTTCACCGTGCTCGGCCCAGGACCGATCATGGGTACGGTCACACCGGGTGAGAGGCACCGCGCCGCGGTATCGGTCGGAACCAATCCGACATTCTCCGGGCGGACTCGCACTGTGGAGGCGTTCGTTCTGGACAGTGACGGCGACCTGTACGGCCAGCATGTGGCGGTGGACTTCGTCGAGCGCCTACGCGGTATGGAGAAGTTCGACTCCATCGACGACCTGATCGAGGAGATGGGCAGAGATTCGGAACGGGCACGCACGGTCCTGGCCCAGCAATCCTCCTGATAGGCTGTCTCCTCGGTGCACGCTGCGGTCCGTGGTGGCTGCGCCGCTTTCCTTTCCCGCGGACGTCAGTGATCAGGAGTAGTACCAGTGGCATTGACCACCGAACAGAAGAAGACGGTCCTCGGCGAGTACGGCTTGCACCCGACCGACACCGGTTCACCCGAGGCTCAGGTCGCGATGCTCACCAAGCGCATCGTCGATCTCACCGAGCACCTCAAGAAGCACAAGCACGACCACCACTCCCGCCGCGGCCTCCTGCTGCTGGTCGGACGTCGTCGTCGCTTGCTGAAGTACATCGCCAAGGTCGACGTCACGCGGTACCGTTCGCTCATCGAGCGTCTGGGACTGCGTCGCTAGTTTCCAGGTTCGAAATATGCAGTAGCCAACGAGGCAGTGCTTAGACTGTTCCTCGTTGGCTTTCTGTGTTTGCACGCCAGCAGGACATCGCGAGCACATGGGTGCTCGCGCATCGCCGTGCCCACCCGACGCTGTCGCAGTGTCGGTCGTAACTGCTGGTTCGGGCGCGGCAAAGACGAGAGGACGAGAAGAAGAGTATGACGGAAACAACAACGATAGAAGCCGAAGAGGGCGTCTACGAAGCAACCGCCGTGATCGACAACGGCACCTACGGCAAGCGCAGCATCCGTTTCGAGACCGGCCGCCTCGCGCAGCAGGCCGCCGGCGCTGTCGCCGCTTACCTCGACGAAGACACCATGCTGCTGTCGGCCACGACGGCAGGCAAGCACCCCCGCGAAGGATTCGACTTCTTCCCACTGACGGTCGACGTCGAAGAGCGGATGTACGCCGCAGGACGCATTCCCGGATCGTTCTTCCGCCGTGAAGGCCGTCCGTCCACCGACGCCATTCTGACCTGCCGCTTGATCGACCGGCCGTTGCGCCCGACGTTCGTCGACGGACTCCGCAACGAGATCCAGGTCGTCATCACCGTCCTGAGCCTCAACCCCGCAGACCTGTACGACGTCGTCGCGATCAACGCGGCTTCGGCATCGACGCAGATCGCCGGCCTGCCGTTCTCCGGCCCGATCGGTGGCGTTCGCGTCGCACTGATCGACAAGCAGTGGGTCGCGTTCCCGACCAACGAGCAGCTCGAGAAGGCTGTGTTCAACATGGTCGTCGCCGGCCGCATCGTCTCCGGATCCGGTGCCGACGCAGACGTCGCAATCATGATGGTCGAAGCCGAGGCGACCGAGAACGTCATCGAGCTCATCGAGGGTGGCGCCACTGCTCCCAACGAGGCCATCGTCGCCGAGGGGCTCGAAGCGTCGAAGCCGTTCATCGCAGCGCTGTGCACCGCACAGCAGGAACTGGCCGCCAAGGCTGCAAAGCCCACCGGCGACTACCCGGTGTTCCCGGCGTACCAGACCGATGTGTTCGACGCCGTCGAGAATGCCGCGAAGATCCCGCTGAACGAGGCGCTGACGATCGCTGGCAAGGCCGAGCGTGAGGCCAAGCTCGACGAGGTCAAGGCTCAGGTCCTCGCCTCGGTCGGAGACAGCTTCGTCGGCCGCGAGAAAGAGATCGGCGCCGCATTCCGCGCACTCACCAAGAAGTCGGTTCGCCAGCGCATCCTCACCGATCACTTCCGCATCGACGGCCGCGGCATCACCGACATCCGTTCGCTGTCTGCCGAGGTCGCGATCATTCCGCGGACACATGGATCAGCTCTGTTCGAGCGCGGCGAGACCCAGATCCTGGGTGTCACCACACTGGACATGGTGAAGATGGCGCAGCAGGTCGACTCGCTCGGGCCCGAGACGAGCAAGCGATACATGCACCATTACAACTTCCCGCCGTACTCCACCGGTGAGACCGGTCGCGTCGGATCGCCCAAGCGTCGCGAGATCGGCCACGGCGCCCTCGCCGAGCGCGCTCTGTTGCCGGTTCTGCCGAGCCAGGCAGAGTTCCCGTACGCCATCCGTCAGGTTTCCGAAGCGCTCAGCTCCAACGGCTCGACGTCGATGGGTTCGGTCTGTGCTTCGACTCTGTCGCTGCTCAACGCCGGTGTGCCGCTGCGCGCGCCGGTGGCGGGCATCGCCATGGGCCTCGTGTCCGACGAGGTGGACGGTGAGACGCGCTACGTCGCTCTGACCGACATCCTCGGCGCCGAAGATGCGTTCGGTGACATGGACTTCAAGGTCGCGGGCACGAAGGACTTCGTCACGGCCCTGCAGCTCGACACCAAGCTCGACGGCATTCCTTCCAAGGTGCTCGCCGGTGCGCTGGCACAGGCAAAGGACGCGCGCGCCACGATCCTCGAGGTCATGGCCGAGGCCATCGACACCCCGGACGAGATGAGCCCCTATGCACCTCGCGTCACCGCGATCAAGGTGCCCGTCGACAAGATCGGCGAGGTCATCGGGCCCAAGGGCAAGATGATCAACTCCATCACCGAGCAGACCGGTGCCAACATCTCGATCGAAGATGACGGCACTGTCTACGTCGGTGCAGCGGACGGCCCGTCCGCACAGGCTGCGATCGACATGATCAACGCCATCGCCAACCCACAGTTGCCGAAGGTCGGCGAGCGTTTCCTGGGAACTGTTGTCAAGACAACGGCTTTCGGTGCATTCGTCTCGCTGCTCCCGGGCCGCGACGGGTTGGTGCACATCTCCAAGCTCGGTAACGGCAAGCGCATCAACAAGGTCGAGGACGTCGTGAGCGTCGGATCCAAGTTGCGCGTCGAGATCGCCGATATCGACAACCGTGGCAAGATCAGCCTCGTCCCCGTCGAGGACGACTCTGCCGCTGCGGCAGCAGATGCTCCGGCCGACGTTCCTGTCGAGGCAAACGCTGAGTAACACGACTCACGGCAGAACGGTACGTCCCTATGGGACGTACCGTTCTGCCGTTTCGGATCCCACCGGCCAGAACCTTGGCGTTCGGCGCACAACTCTGCCCGGTGGTCTTCGCGTCGTCACCGAGTTCGTACCTGGAGTTCGGTCGGCGTCGGTGGGCGTGTGGGTAGCAGTGGGCTCCCGTGACGAGGGACCGAGTGTTGCCGGCGCCGCGCACTTTCTCGAACATCTCCTGTTCAAGTCCACGCCGACACGAAGCGCGCTCGAAATCGCTCAGGTCATGGACGGTGTCGGTGGCGAGTTGAACGCCTTCACGTCCAAGGAAAGTACGTGCTTCTACGCACACGTC
>NZ_LVCV01000339.1 GCF_001647195.1 Rhodococcus sp. EPR-157
GCGTCAGGTAGTGCTCGAGGAAATATCGATGCGGGACGACGATCCCGAGGATCTGCTGGGCGATCTGTTCCTCGAAGCCATGTTCGGCGATCATCCCGTCGGCAGACCCGTCATCGGCACGGTCGAATCGATCGAATCGATGACGCGCGCCCAACTTCGCTCGTTCCACAGCCGGCGCTACACCCCGGATCGGATGGTCGTGGCGGTTGCAGGCAACGTGGACCATCGACGAACCGTCGCGCTGGTCAAACGGGCCTTCGCGCAGCATCTGCACAAGGGTGTGCACCCGGTCCCGCGTCGTGAAGGCGCTGTGCGGTTGCGTGATCAGCCCGAGCTTCGGTTCGTCCGTCGCGACAGCGAGCAGGCTCATCTGGCCCTCGGCGTCCGCGCGTTCGGGAGGCACGAAGGACATCGGTGGGCACTGTCGATCCTCAATGCGGCGGTCGGTGGGGGACTGTCCTCTCGGTTGTTCCAGGAGATCCGTGAGGAGCGCGGATTGGCCTACTCGGTGTACTCCTCGGTGGACACGTTCGCCGATTCCGGCGCGTTCTCCGTGTACGCGGGATGTCAGCCGGAGAACCTGGCCGAGGTGACCACCGTGATCCGGGAAGTCCTGGCTCAGGTCGCCTCCGACGGCATCACCGACGACGAGTGCGCGCGAGCCAAGGGATCCCTTCGTGGAGGGCTCGTCCTCGGGCTCGAGGACACAGGTTCGCGAATGAACCGTATCGGTCGGAGCGAACTGAACTACGCCAACCACCGGGATATTTCCGACACGCTGTCTCGAATCGATCAGGTGACGGTCGAGGAGGTACGGGATGTGGCAAGGGTGCTACTGACCCGTCAATTCGGCGCAGCTGTCGTCGGTCCGTACAAGAACGCCCGCCAGTTGCCTGCGTCGGTCAAGTCGATCGTAGGTTGAGGTCCCGGGCGACTACAGTTGAAGAGACGTACGCCATACATCTCTTCTGAAGTGGGGTTCCACATGTGGTACTGGATATTCAAGTACGTGCTCATCGGACCCATACTTCGCGTTCTGGGTAGACCCCGTGTCGAAGGCGCACACCACCTACCCGCGTCGGGGCCGATCGTTCTGGCAGGCAACCACCTGACCGTGGTCGATTCGTTCTTCCTGGTCCTCGTGGTCAAGCGCCGGATCAGGTTCGTGGCGAAGAGCGAGTACTTCGAAGGCGGAGGAATCAAGGGGCGGTTCATTCGCTGGTTCTACACCAGCGCCGGGCAGGTACCGGTGGACCGATCCGGCGGTGGTGCCGGAGACGCAGCACTGGATGCGGCGCGGAAGATACTAGCCGACAACGGAATCTGGGCGATCTACCCGGAGGGAACCCGGTCGCCTGACGGTCGCCTGTACAAGGGCAAGACCGGAATGGCGCGGGTCGCCCTCGAATCAGGGGCACCCGTTGTGCCGGTCGTGATGTTCGGTACCGAGAAGTTCAACCCGGTCGGCACTCGTATCTGGCGTCCAGCGAAGATCGTCGTGAGATTCGGTCCCGCGCTCGACTTCTCACGCTACCGCGAGTTGTCCGCACATCACGCAGTCGTGCGCTCTGCAACGGACCAGGTCATGTCAGCCCTGATGGATCTGTCCGGGCAAGAGTACGTCGATACCTACGCGGCAAAGGCAAAGGCGAAGGCCGCCTGATCAGCGCGTGCGGCTCATCAACAACTTCCACGGCACGAGTGCCGACTCGAGTTGAACCGACAGGCTCATTTTCGACTCGCCATCGTTGCGTTCCTCGAAGCGAATCGGCACCTCGGCGATCTCGAGACCCCGGCGGACCGTTCGGTAGTTCATCTCGACCTGGAACGCATAGCCGTTGCTCTCGACCGAGGTGACGTCGATAGCGCGCAGAGTGGAGGCATGCCACGCCTTGAAGCCCGCAGTCGCATCCTTGACCCTCAGCCGAAGAATGGTGTTGACGTAGAAGTTGGCCCAGGCGGACAGCGCTTTCCGATGCCAGGGCCAGTCGCTTGCCACTGCGCCACCCGGTACGTAGCGCGATCCGAGCACCACAGCGGCGTCGGTCTCGGTGAGCGTCCGGATCATCAGGGGAATGACGTCGGCTGGATGTGACAGGTCGGCGTCCATCTGCACGACGATGTCGGCGCCGTCGTCGAGGGCGCGGGTCATCCCCGCCACGTAGGCCCGGCCGAGGCCGTTCTTCTCGGTGCGGTGCAGCACGCTCACCGGCGGAGTCGAACCTGATTCCGCCATCTCGTCGGCGATTTTGCCGGTGCCGTCAGGAGAGTTGTCGTCCACGACGAGAACATGGAGGTTGTCCAGTTTCAAGTCCGCGAGCATCTCCACGAGCTTGGGGAGGTTCTCGCGTTCGTTGTACGTGGGCACGACAACGGTCGTCTTCGGAGCGCCGCTGGGATAAGTCACGCTCGTATGATCCGTGATCGAGGTAGCTAGAACCAAATAACGGACATCTCGACCGTGGCCAGTTCAGCGTTTTCCCAGCTCGAAGCAACCTGGATCGACATCGGAGTTGTGTAGGTCACACTGCTCGATGTCGACTCGTACGGGGACTGGCCTTCCGGTGGGCCCAGTAGATGGCGCACGAGGAGTGTGGCGAGTGCGGCCAGAACTGCTACGACGACGATCACGGCGACAACTGACAGAATTCTCTTCGGACCTCCGAAGAGTTCGTTCGAACTCATTTCTCCATCATGGGCCATCACGAGGTGAAACGTACCTCGTCGTCGGTGCTGTCGATCACTACGGAGTTCCCGCCGCGGCGCTTGGCCTCGTACATCGCTGCATCTGCGCTGTCGAGCAGCTCGTCGAGTAGAGCGCTGACCGGCGGAGTGTCCACCCTTCGATGATGAATGCCGATGCTCGTCGTCGTGCGCCCGGCGGCATTGCACCCGGGTATTTCTTGCCTGAGTTGCTCGGCAGCGATCGAAGCGGCGTCGAGAGAATCGGTGGTCACGACGACGAATTCTTCGCCGCCGGTCCGTGCAGTGATTGCGGGTGCAGGGAAGACCAGATTCAACTTTTCTGCGGTTCGCCGAAGTACGTCGTCGCCGAAACTGTGTCCGTGGTTGTCGTTGACCGATTTGAAGTTGTCGAGGTCGGCGACGAGTACTGCGATGGCCGATACATCGTCGAACAGTGCGTCGACCGCGGATTCGAGCCCGCGACGGTTACGGAGTCCGGTCAACGGATCGAAATGCGCAACGGCGGCATCCCGCCTCAGGAACGTCAGGTATGCCTGCGTCAGGACCGGCGAGGAGACGAGGACCATCACGAGAACGATGAGGTACGCCGTGCTCTGGCGGGCTGGAACATCGGTGTACAGGAGCAGTTGGGCGTAGAGGACGGCGCAGGTTGCCAATGCCCACACTTGATGAGCCACGAATACGATCGTGTTGTGGAAACCCGCGAGGTAGTTGCCCACGACACCGAGAAGTGCCGCGCACAGCATCGCGACCTGAGGATCTTCGAGAGCGATCAGCACGCTAGTGACGCCGACTTCGGCGTACGCGATGAACATGAGCGAGCCTCGGTACGTGAGCCAAGGGCCACGAACCCACCTGATCCCGACAACGGTCGTGCTGACGGCGAAGGCTCCGACGACTGCGGGCGGCAGCCAGCCCGGTGACAGGACGGGAGTGGAGAGCGCAAGTACGCAGATGAGGCCGTAGGCCCAACAGCACACGCCGATTGCGAGCCTTGTTCGGCGGAGTACTGGATGTGACTGGGCATAGGTGACGTTCCACGCGTAGTCCGTCGGCTGCGTCCACCACTCGCGCAACGCAATCATCGATGGACCTTTGCACTCGGGAGCTTGCGATTGGATCGACTACGAACTCGGAGCGGGTCAACGGACGAACACGGCAGCGCTCTCCGCCATGCTCAGCAATGGTTGCGGAAATACACCGAATGCGACGGTAGTGAGGACACCGAGTCCGATGGCGAGCGACGTTGCCGGCCCTGGGGTGACCACCGTCGGACTGTCATCGGCGTCCGAGAAGAACATCAGCACGACCACGCGCACGTAGAAGACAGCGGCGATTGCGCTGCTCAGCACGCCGACGATGACGAGCGCGGTAGCGCCGTTCTCCGCCGCCGCCTGGAATACGGCGAGCTTGCCGATGAATCCGCCCGTCAACGGTATTCCGGCGAAGGACAGCAGAATCAACGCGAATGCGGCGGCGATCACAGGTGATCGGCGTCCGATCCCGGCCCAGCGCGCAAGCTCGGTTACTTCGCCGTCGTCGTCGCGCACCACGGTCACGATCGCGAACGCGGACACCGTGGTGAATCCGTACACGAACAGGTAGAACAGGATTGCAGCAAGGCCCTGCGTGTCCAACGCGATGAGTCCGGTCAGTATGAACCCCGCGTGCGCAATCGAGGAGTAGGCGAGCATGCGTTTGATGTCGGTCTGAGTGACGGCGAGGACGGCACCGACCAGCATCGTGGCGATGGCCACTGCCCACAACGCCGGGCGCCAGTCGTCTCGTAGCCCGGGCAGAGCGACGTAGAACAGACGCACCATTGCTCCGAAGGCGGCGATCTTCGTTGCGGCGGCCATGAACGCCGTGATCGGCGTCGGCGCGCCCTGATAGACGTCGGGAATCCAGGAGTGGAACGGTATGGCCCCCACTTTGAACAGCAGGCCGACACCGACGAGCGCCGTGCCCAGGACGGCCAGGGCGTCGTTGCCTGCACCGATCGCGATGGCGTCGCCGATGGCGCCGAATTCGAGCGTGCCCGCATACCCGTAGAGCATCGCGGTGCCGAAGAGGAAGAACGCCGAGGAGAACGCGCCGAGGAGGAAGTACTTCATCGCCGCTTCCTGCGACAACAGTCGGCGCCTCCGTGCCAGTCCGCACAGTAGGTAGAGCGGGAGAGAGAACACTTCCAATGCGACGAACATCGTCAGAAGATCGTTCGAAGCGGGAAAGAGGAGAAGCCCGCCGAGCGCGAACATCGTCAGGGGGAACACTTCCGTCAGTGCTGCCCCCGCCTGCGACGCTTGACGCTCTGCGAGGCTGCCGGGCACGGCCGATGCCTGCGGCGCGAAGGAATCGGCGTGCGTTCGTTCCAACGAGCGCTCACCGACCATCAGCAGTGACGGCACCGCGACGAGCAGCAGGGTTCCCTGCAGAAACAATGTCGGCTTGTCGACAGCCACTGCGCCCATGACTGCGCGTGTTCCCGGAGATCCGGACTCGGCCACCGCAACTGCCACGACCGCCACCAGCGCACCGACGGTTCCACAGAGGGCGAGTGTCATCTGGGCTCGGTAGCGAATCGAGGACGGCGCGAACGCTTCGATCAGTACTCCGATCAACCCGACAGCGAACACGATCAGCATCGGTGACAACAGTCTGTACTCGATGCTCGGGGCGGTGAGGATGCCGTCGTTCATCGTTGGCCTCCGGTCTCGACTGCGGTGATCGTGGTCTCCACGGCGGGCGAAACGATGTCCAGCAGGGGCTTGGGATAGACGCCGAGGATGATCAACAGTGCGATCAACGGCGCCATGACCGCAAGCTCACGGGGAACAAGGTCTTTCATGCCGTCGTTCTCGGCGCGCCGTGGGCCCGTCATCACCCGCTGATAGAGCCACAGAACATAGATCGCGGACAGTACGAGCGCGGACGACGCCACCACCGCAGCGACATGGTACTTGGCGAATGTCCCTATCAGCACCAGGAATTCGCTGACGAATGGTGCCAGGCCAGGTAGTGAGAGTGTGGCCAGGCCGGCGACGAGGAACGTACCGGCGAGGACGGGCGCAACCTTTTGGACGCCGCCGTAGTGCGCGATGACGCGGGTGCCTCGACGAGACACCAGGAAGCCGGCAACCAGGAAGAGTGCAGCGGTCGAGATCCCGTGGTTCACCATGTAGAGAGCCGAGCCCGCCTGACCTTGACTCGTCATGGCGAAGATGCCGAGGATGATGAATCCGAAGTGCGAGATCGACGTATATGCGATGAGTCTCATGACGTCTGTCTGCGCGATCGCGAGAACGGCACCGTAGACGATGCCGACCACGGCGAGCGTGACGATCACCGGCGCGAAGTATCGCGAGGAGTCGGGGAACAGTTGCAGACAGTATCGGAGCATGGCGAACGTGCCGACCTTGTCGACCACCGCCATCATCAGGACCGCGGTCGCTGGTGTCGACTCGACAGCGGCATCGGGAAGCCACGAATGGAACGGCCACAGTGGAGCTTTGACGGCGAATGCGAACATGAAGCCCAGGAACAGGGCATTGAGTACACCTGGACTGACGTCGAGTCCCTCGTTCGCTGCCATGACTGCGATGTCCCGGAACGAAAAAGTTCCGGCGACGACGTACAACCCGATCACGGCAGCGAGCATGACCAGTCCACCGACGAGGTTGTAGAGCAGGAACTTCACCGCAGCTGCTGCTCGCCCCGGGCCGCCGAACCCACCGATCAGGAAATACATCGGAATGAGCATCGCTTCGAAGAACACGTAGAACAGCAATACGTCGAGAGCGCAGAAAGACATCAATACCATCGATTCGACGATCAGTATCGATGCGACGTACACGTGCGCCGACTCGCCCAATCGTGGATCGTTCCATCCGGCCACCAGCAGCAGCGGAAGGAGCACCGCGGTCAGCAGAACCAGAACCAACGCAATGCCGTCGACGCCGAGTTCGTATCGAGCTCCGAAAGACTCGATCCACCAATGCGATTCGACGAACTGATAGTTCTCCCCGCCAGGATCGAACTGTACGACGAGAACGACAGCCACAGCCAGTGTCACCAACGATGCCGTGAGTGCGCATGTCTTCGCGAGCTGGGGCCGTGACCGCGGGGTCACGAGCGTCAGCACGGCGCCGATCACCGGCAACAACCAGTGCGTCGTCAACCACGGAAAGTTGGTCACCACACCATCACCGCCACCATCATGGCGAGGACGATTGCCGTACCCGCGAGCATCGTGAGTGCGTACGAACGGACGTAGCCCGTCTGTAGCCTCCGGATTCGTATGGACAACCCAGCGAGACCTGTTGTCACACCGCGAGTGACACCTGAAACGGCGACTTCGTCGAATCGTTCCGTTGCACGGGTCAGCTGCATTCCCGGCCGCATCAGTAGGGCTTCGTTGACAGCGTCACCGTAGAGATCCGCTCGTGCTGCCGACGTGAGCGCCGACACCGATTCCGGCGCGACAGCCGGTACCGGAGTGCGCGCGTATCGCTTGTACGCGAACGCAACTCCGATGGCGACGACGGAGAGCGCCAGTACCGTCACCACCCACGCCGGAAGTGCATGTGCCTCCTCGGCCTCACCGACAACAGGCTCCAACCACTGCGTCAACGAGCCGCCGACAGTGAACAATGCTCCCGCAGCGACCGAACCCACGGCGAGAACCATCATCGGCCCGGTCATGGTCGAGGGCGATTCGTGTGGATGCACATCGGATTCCCACCGCGGCGCACCGAAGAAGGTCATCAGCATCACGCGCGTCATGTAGAACGCGGTGAGTCCGGCACCGGCCAATGTGATGACACCGAGCACGGCACCCTGCACGCCACCCGCACCGAATGCGACCTCGATGATCTTGTCCTTGGCGAAGAAGCCCGAGAACGGTGGAACGCCGATGATCGCCAGATACCCGAGCCCGAACGTCACGAAGGTGATCGGCATTGCAGTTCGCAGGCCACCATACTTGCGCGTGTCTACTTCGTCGTTCATACCGTGCATCACCGAGCCTGCCCCGAGGAAGAGCCCGGCCTTGAAGAAGCCGTGCGCGAGCAGCAGCAGTATCGCGAACGTGTATCCGGCGGGACCTAGCCCGGCTGCGAGGACCATGTAGCCGATCTGGCTCATCGTCGACGCAGCGAGGGCCTTCTTGATGTCGTCCTTGGCGCAGCCGATGATCGCGCCGAACAGCAGGGTGACGGCGCCGACGATCACGACGGCTGTCTGCGCCGCTGGAGCTGCCTCGAAGATCGGACCCGATCGCACGATCAGGTAGACACCGGCGGTGACCATGGTGGCGGCGTGGATGAGCGCCGAGACGGGCGTCGGTCCTTCCATGGCGTCGCCGAGCCAGCTCTGCAGGGGAACCTGCGCCGACTTACCGCATGCCGCGAGGAGGAGAACGAATCCCAGTGCGGTGATCGTGCCAGTGGAGGCATCGTCGACCCCGGCGAAGACGTCGGTGAAGGAGACACTTCCGAAGTTCGCGAACATGATCATCAGCGCGATCATCAGTCCGATGTCACCGACGCGGTTGACGACGAACGCCTTTTTCGCGGCAGTGGCGGCGGACGGCTTGTGCTGCCAAAACCCGATGAGCAGGTACGAGGCCAGGCCGACACCCTCCCAGCCGACGTACAAGCCGAGGAAGTTGTCTGCGGTGACCAGGAGGAGCATTGCTGCGAGGAACAGATTGAGGTACGCGAAGAACTTGCGCCGATCGGGATCTGTGGACATGTATCCGATCGCGTACACATGGATCAACGTGCCGACCCCGGTGATCAGCAATACGAAACACATCGACAGCTGGTCGAGTCGAAAACCGAAGTCCACCTGCAGCTCGGCGACCGGAACCCAGCTGTACAGGGTGTCCGACACTGCGCGGTCGTCGGCGTCACGAGAGAGCATGTCGAGGAACAGCATCACCGCGAACACGAAGGCTGCTCCCGACATCACCGTGCCGAGAACGTGGCCGAAGCGATCGGATCGCCGGCCTGCGAGGAGGAGTACTACGGCCCCGACGAGCGGCAGCCCGGGGAGAATCCAGATGGCGTTCATGTCAGTTCTTCAGCAGGTTGGCGTCGTCGACCGAAGCCGAGCGGCGCGTACGGAAGATGGTCATGATGATGGCTAGGCCCACAACGACTTCGGCGGCCGCGACAACCATCGTGAAGAACGCGAACACCTGTCCTTCGAGGTTTCCGTGCATGCGGGCGAACGTCACGAAAGCGAGGTTCGCCGCGTTGAGCATCAGCTCGATGCACATGAACACCACGATGGCGTTGCGGCGGAGAAGAACCCCGGCCGCGCCGATCGAGAACAGCAGTACCGACAGGTAGAGATAGTTCTCCGGATTCACATCTCACCGTCCCGGTGTCCTCGGTGCATCGGATTCACCGACAGTTCCGACGGCGACCCGTCGGGCAAGCGCGCTGGCCAGTCGACGGCGTTGTGGCGCGCGTACACGCCGGGGCTCGGCATCGGTGTGACGTGGGTGCCGTCCTTGAAGCGTTGTATCGACAACTCACGCTGGCCCTGTCGTTCCTCGAACCGTTCGCGATGGGCCAGAACCATTGCTCCGACTGTCGCGATGATGAGCAGTGCGCCGGTGAGCTCGAAGGCCCACAAGTACTTGATGAAGATGAGTTCGGCGAGGCCTTCGACGTTTCCGCCTGCGTTCGCCTCGTCGAGACCGACGAACTCCGGCCGGCCGGATTGGACCGATGCGTTGCCGATTGCTCCGATGACGACGAGACCGAATCCGACCCCGGCGGCGACAGCCGCAGACCGCTGGCCTTTCAGCGTCTCGGTCAGCGAATCCGCGGAATCGACACCGACGAGCATCAACACGAACAGGAACAGCATCATGACTGCACCCGTATAGACCACGACCTGCACTACACCGAGGAAAACGGCTCCCTGCGCAATGTAGAAGACCGCGAGGATGATCATCGTGACCGCGAGGAACAGCGCCGAGTAGACGGCCTTCGTCGCGCAGACCATCGCGACGGCACCGATCACTGCGAGCCCACCGAGTAGCCAGAACTGGACCGCCTCGGCCGTCGAGGTGGTCACTGAACCGTCCCTCGGTAGTAGTCCGCCGCCGTTGCATTCTCGGCCATGTCGTGTGGTGCGGGTTCCATGCCGGGTTCCAGCGGAGCGAGTAGCCGGTCCTTCTCGTAGATGAGGTCGGCGCGGTTGTCGTCGGCGAGTTCGTACTCGTTGGTCATCGTCAGTGCGCGTGTCGGGCACGCCTCGATGCACAATCCGCAGCCGATGCACCGAAGGTAGTTGATTTGATAGACCTGGCCGTAGCGCTCACCTGGCGAGAATCGTTCCTCCTCGGTGTTGTCCGCGCCCTCGACGTAGATGGCATCGGCGGGACATGCCCAGGCACACAGTTCACAGCCGATGCACTTCTCCAGACCATCGGCGTATCGATTGAGCTGGTGTCGCCCGTGATACCGCGCGGCCGTCGGTGGCTTCTGCTCCGGGTAGTACTCGGTAACCGGCTTCTTGAACATCGTTGCGAACGTGACCCCGAAACCTGCTACCGGGCCTAGAAATTCAGGCATCGCTGCGCTCCTTCTCGGGTTTCGGCACGGTCTGCCCTGGAAGCGGCGGAACTGGGAACCCACCCGCCATCGGATCGAACGGTGGACGCTCGGTCGGTGGACCTACCGGGCCGCCCGGGTCGCGCTCACGATGAAGTCGACGCCAGGCGAGGACCGCCACCAGCAGTGCGACGAGTGCGCTGACCACCACCAGCGTTATGGCGAGCGAACCGTATCCCTCGATGCGGAAGGCGCGCACAGCGGCGACGAGAACGATCCACACCAGGGATACCGGGATGAGCACCTTCCATCCCAGATTCATGAACTGGTCGTAACGCAGACGGGGGAGTGTCGCCCGCAACCAGATGAACACGAACAAGAACACCCACACCTTGAGCGTGAACCACAGGACCGGCCACCACCCGGCATTGGCGCCCTCCCACAGGCTGATCGGGAACGGGGCGTGCCAACCGCCGAGGAACAGCGTCGTGGCCAGCGCCGACACCGTCACCATGTTGACGTATTCCGCGAGCATGAACATCGCGAAATTCAGCGATGAATACTCGGTGTGGAAGCCTCCGACCAATTCGCCCTCCGCCTCGGGGAGATCGAAAGGTGCGCGGTTGGTTTCACCGACCATCGAGGTCAGATAGATCAGAAACGACGGGAACAGAAGGAAGATGTACCAGGTACTCGACTGCGCAGCAACGATTCCCGATGTCGACATGGTACCCGCGTGCAGGAACACCGCAGTGAACGAGAGTCCCATCGCGATCTCGTACGAGATCACCTGCGCGGTGGAGCGGAGGCCGCCCAGTAGCGGGTAGGTCGAGCCCGAAGCCCACCCGGCAAGCACGATTCCGTACACCCCGACCGAGGTGACCGCCAGAATATAGAGCACTCCGACGGGAAAGTCGGTCAACTGCAATGGAGTTCGCTGACCGAAGATCGACACCTCTGGACCGAAGGGAATCACCGCGAATGCCATGAACGCGGGAACTGCTGCGATCACCGGTGCCAGAAGATAGATCGGCTTGTCGACCCCCTTGGGGACGATGCCTTCCTTCAGCGCCAGTTTCACACCGTCGGCGAGGCTCTGCAGCATCCCGGCCGGACCGACTCGATTGGGGCCGACGCGCATCTGCATTCGGGCCATGACCTTGCGCTCGGCAAGAATCGCGACGAGTGGTGTCAAGATGAGGAAGACGAAGATCGCGACCGCTTTGCCGACGACGAGCCACCACGGATCGGTACCGAAGCCGGGAATCACGACGCCACTCCTGCGATACGGACTATCGCACCATTTCCGACGCCGAGTGCGGCGTTCACTTCGGAACCGGGTGATCGTAGTGGTAGCCATACGACTCGATCGGGCAGATCGGTGACCGTCAGCGGCAACGTGATCGAACCCCTGTCCGATGTCACCGTTACCCAGTCGCCGTCCGAGACTCCGATCTCGTGGGCGGTCGTGTCGGAGAGCCGAACAACCGGAGTGCGAGCCGTACCCGCGAGGTGCGGTTCGCCGTCCTGCATACGCCCTGAATCGAGCAGCATCCGCCAGGTCGCAAGCAGTGCTTCACCTGCTGCAGGCGTCTGGACCGGCACGGACGGCCATGTCGGTACCGTAGTTGCGGCGCCGCTCCAGGTCAGGAGCGAGGAGATCTCGTCCTGCGCCGACTTGACGTCGGGAAGTCCGATGGGGCGACCCATGTCGGCCGCGAGTGCATGCAGCACGCGACCGTCGGTCAACGAACGCGTACCGCGTACCGCCGTGTCGAAGGATCGTGGACGGCCCTCCCAGTCGACGAACGTTCCCGCCTTCTCCGTCACCGGCGCGACGGGAAAAACGACGTCCGCGCGATCGGTGATGCCGCTGTGCCGTATTTCGAGGCTGACGACGAACGAGGCGCTGTCGATCGCGGCAGCCGCACCAGCAGGATCGGGAAGATCGGCGAGTTCGACGCCACCGATGAGCAGGGCCGATCCCGACCGTGCGGCCTCGAGAATCTCCGCGGTGCCGAGACCGTCGGTGGCAGGTAGGGAGTCGACGCTCCAGTGATTCTCGAGTTCGGCCCGCGCGCCGACGTCCGAGACCGGACGCCCACCTGGCAGCAGGTTCGGCAGGGCGCCTACGTCGAGCGCGCCGCGGTCGCCTGCTCGACGGGGAATCCATGCAATGCGCGCACCGAGCTTTGCGGCCGATCTCGCGACCGCCGAGAATCCGCCTGGCGTCTCGGCAAGGCGTTCGCCGACGAGGATCACCGTGCCCGGTTCGAGGTCGGTCAGCTCGTCGAGGACCGCGGCTTCGCCGGTCGGATCACACCGAAGCAGTGTGGCACCGAGTTTGATGACGCCGGGAGACGCCCACGGTGCGATGGCCAGGACCCTGTGGCCTTTCGTACGGACGGCCTTGCGAAGTCGAAGGAAGACGATCGGAGACTCTTCCTCGGGCTCGAAGCCGACCAGAATCACCGTCGGAGCCTGTTCCAGGCTGTTGTAGGTGACGTCCATGTCGCGGCCGGCCACGCACGAGGCAAGGAACTCTGCCTCCTCTGCGCTGTGTGCCCGAGCTCGGAAGTCGATATTGTTGCTGTTCAGTGCTATTCGCGCGAACTTGGAATATGCGTATGCGTCTTCCAGTGTCGACCGCCCACCGACCAGGACGCCGATATCAGCGCCCGCAGCTTTCAGGCCGTCGGCAGCGACAGCGATGGCCTCGGACCAGGACGCCGGCTGAAGCGATCCATCCGCAGCCCGAACGAGGGGGGTGTCGAGTCGGTCGCGTTCGGTGACGTACGCGAACGCCCAGCGACCCTTGTCGCAGTTCCATTCCTCGTTGACCGCTGGATCGTCTCCGGCCAACCTACGCAACACTTTTCCACGACGATGATCGGTGCGTTGAGCACACCCACTCGCACAGTGCTCGCACGCGCTCGGCGTCGAGACGAGGTCGTAGGGACGTGCGCGGAACCGATACGCCGCGCCGGTCAATGCGCCTACCGGGCATATCTGGACGGTGTTTCCGGAGAAGTACGACTCGAAGGGCTCGTTCTCGTAGATCCCCACCTGTTGCAAGGCGCCACGTTCGATCAACTCGATGAACGGGTCCCCGGCGATCTGCTGCGAGAAGCGTGTGCACCGGGCGCACAGCACACAGCGCTCCCGGTCGAGGAGAACCTCCGAGGACAGCGGGACAGGCTTGGGGTACGTGCGCTTGATGTCGGTGAAGCGTGTGTCCGATCGACCCGATGACATCGCCTGGTTCTGCAAGGGACATTCACCGCCCTTGTCGCACACCGGGCAGTCCAGCGGATGATTGATCAGAAGGAGCTCCATGACGCCGTCCTGTGCTCTTGCGGCGACCGGCGAAGTGACCTGGGTGCGAATGATCATGCCGTCGGTCACCGTCGTGGTACACGAC
>NZ_LVCV01000340.1 GCF_001647195.1 Rhodococcus sp. EPR-157
GGGAATCTCGATACCGCTCAGCTCGGCGGCTCTGATCACGAGCGTCCCGGGCGGGACCTGGAGCTCGTTGCCGTCGATGCTGACGGTCACGGTCTGGGCTTCGACGCTCATGATGTCAGCTCTCCCGCCATCAGCGTGGCGCGGTGTGGATCGAACGGGCACGGCGCGCCGATGTGCTGGAGGTATTCGTCGCGAAAGTACTTCAGCGACGATGTGATCGGGCTGACGGCACCATCGCCGAGAGCGCAGAACGACTTTCCGAGAATGCTGTCGGCGATGTCGAGGAGGGTGTCGAGATCTGCTTCGGTGCCGCGGCCTGTTTCGAGCCGTTCGTAGATCTGGACGAGCCAGTAGGTGCCTTCGCGGCACGGCGTGCACTTGCCACAGGACTCGTGAGCGTAGAACTCCGTCCATCTGCGCACGGCTCGGACGACGCACGTGGTGTCGTCGAATATTTGAAGTGCCTTGGTCCCGAGCATCGAACCTGCCGCGGCGACGCCCTCGTAGTCGAGCGGCACATCGAGGTGTTCCTCGGTGAAGATCGGGGTCGACGAGCCGCCGGGGGTCCAGAATTTGAGGGAATGACCTGCCCTGACGCCGCCCGCGTACTCCAGCAGTTCGCGCAGCGTGATGCCGAGCGGTGCCTCGTACTGACCGGGTGTGGTGACGTGACCGGACAACGAGTACAGCGTGAAACCGGGCGACTTCTCGCTACCCATCGAGCGGAACCAATCGACACCGTTGCGCAGGATTGCCGGAACACTCGCAATCGATTCGACATTGTTGACCACCGTCGGACAGGCGTAGAGCCCGGCGACAGCTGGAAACGGAGGGCGCAGACGTGGTTGTCCGCGGCGGCCTTCGAGCGAGTCGAGTTGCGCGGTTTCCTCCCCGCAGATGTACGCGCCCGCACCTGCATGCACGACGACTTCGAGATCGAATCCGCTACCCATGATGTCCGTGCCGAGGTAGCCCGCGGCATATGCGTCGGCGACTGCCGCATGTACGCGGCGCAGTACCGGGACAACTTCCCCGCGGAGGTAGATGTACGCGCGATGCGCTCGAATGGCGTACGCGGCGATGATGATTCCTTCGAGAAGAACCTGCGGGGTGGCGAGCAGGAGCGGCATGTCCTTGCAGGTTCCCGGCTCGGACTCGTCGGCATTGACCACAAGGTAGTGCGGCTTGTCCCCGCCCTTCTTGTCACCACCCTGCGGGATGAAGCTCCACTTCATACCGGTCGGAAAACCCGCCCCGCCGCGACCGCGGAGCCCTGCGTCCTTCACCAGCGCGATGACGTCGTCCTCGGGCATGTCGAATGCGCGCCGAAGTCCTTCGTAACCCCCGTGACGCTCGTATGTTTCGAGGGTCCACGATTCGGGATCGTCCCAATAGCTGCTCAGCACCGGAGTCAATGGCACGTCAGTGTCCTTTCCACGTCAGTGTCCCTTCTCGGGTGGAACCGATTCCCCGGGCGCGGGCGCTGGCTTGTCCTTTGCGAATGCCGCCGCATTGGCCGCTTCCGAGCCGATGGGTGCCGCGCCGCTGTCGTCGGGTTCCGACGCCGCGGGCGCTGTCATTCCCGCTCGACGTGCGATACGTAATCCTGCGAGAGTCGGTTCCCCAGCCGTTCCACCGGCTTCGACGGCGCCGAGACGGTCGTCGGGGAAGCCGGCCAGGATACGTTCGGTCTCCCTGAAGGTGCACAACGAGGCACCGCGGGTGGGAACGACCTCCTCGTCCGAGCGCAACGCATCGACCAGGTTCCGAGCGGATTCCGGCGTCTGATTGTCGAAGAACTCCCAATTGACCATGACGACGGGTGCGTAGTCGCACGCCGCATTGCATTCGACGTGCGTCAGCGTCACCGTGTCGTCGGACGGCCCGAGATGTTCGCGCAGCGATTCGAGAATGGCGTCGCCACCCATGATCGCGCACAACGTGTTGGTGCACACCCCGACGAGGTAGTCGCGGGTCGGTTCACGTCGGTACATCGAGTAGAACGTGGACACTGCAGTGACCTCGGCCCCGGTAAGACCCAGTATCTGCGCACAGAACTCGATTCCGGTCGGGGAGACGTACCCGTCCTCGGACTGAACCAGATGCAGCAGCGGCAACAGAGCCGAGCGCGCCATCTGCGGGTCGGGTGCCTCGGGCGGGGAGTAGCGCGCGACGATAGCGGCGGCGTCTTTCTCCAGTCGTGCGCGGACACTTTCCGGGTACGGGGCAGCACGGGTACCCAACCGAAGGTAGACCTTCTCGCTCATCGATCGACCCTGTTCATCGATCGACTCCGCCCATGACGGGGTCGATACTGGCGACTGCGGCAATGACGTCGGCGACCATTCCGCCTTCGCACGTGGCCGCCACGGCTTGGAGATTGGTGAACGACGGGTCTCGATAATGCACCCGGAACGGTCTGGTGCCGCCGTCGCTGACCATATGGACGCCCAGTTCTCCACGTGGGGATTCCACTGCGATGTATACCTGCCCCGCAGGCACTCGGAACCCCTCGGTCACCAATTTGAAGTGGTGAATGAGAGACTCCATCGACGTGTTCATGATGTCGCGGACGTGCTCTGTGGAATTCCCCATGCCGTCGGGACCGACCGTGAGATCGGCAGGCCACGCAATCTTCTTGTCGTCGACCATCACAGGCCCCGGACGCAGCCTGTCGAGGCACTGTTCGACGATCTTCAGTGACTCCTTCATTTCCGCGACACGGATGACGTAGCGGCCGTACGCGTCGCAACCGGTGTCGGTGCAGACGTCGAATTCGTAGTTCTCGTAGCCGCAATAGGGTTGAGACACGCGGAGGTCGTGCGGGAGACCGGTGGATCGGAGCATGGGTCCGGTGATGCCGAGTGCCATACATCCGGTCAGGTCGAGGTAGCCGATTCCCTTGGTGCGTGCCTTCCATATCCGGTTGTCGTCCAACAGATTCGACATGTCGCGAAGTCTGCCGGGAAGGGTCGTCAGAAGCTCGCGGATCTTCTCGATCGCGCCGTCTGGTAGGTCCTGAGCCAACCCGCCCGGCCGGATGTAGGCGTGATTCATACGCAGACCGGTGATCGTTTCGAACACGTCGAGTATCAGTTCACGCTCGCGGAACCCGAAGAGCATCGCAGTCACTGCTCCCAATTCCATGCCGCCGGTGGCCAGCGCGACGAGGTGGGAGGAGATGCGGTTGAGTTCCATCAGCATCACGCGTACGACGCTCGCGCGTTCCGGGATATCGTCCGTGATGTCGAGGAGCTTTTCGACGCCCAGGCAGTACGCGGTCTCGTTGAAGAACGGCGACAGGTAGTCCATCCGAGTGACGAATGTGACGCCCTGGGTCCAGTTGCGGAATTCGAGATTCTTCTCGATACCGGTGTGCAAGTAGCCGATTCCGCATCTGGCCTCGGTGACGGTCTCGGCTTCGATCTCGAGAATGAGACGGAGCACCCCGTGTGTCGAGGGATGCTGAGGTCCCATGTTGACGACGATTCGTTCCTCGGACGACGCCGCAGACGATTCGGCAGCGGCTGTCACGATGTCGTCCCAATCCTGTCCGGACACCGTGAACGACTTCTCGTGGCCTGCTGTGTCGGTCATCAGTTGTACTCCCGCCGTCGATCTGGGGGAGGAATACTGGCACCCTTGTATTCGACAGGGATTCCGCCCAGTGGATAGTCCTTGCGCTGGGGATGACCGACCCAGTCGTCCGGCATCTGGATGCGCGTCAACGACGGGTGCCCGTCGAACTGGATACCGAAGAAGTCGTAGGTCTCACGTTCGTGCCAGTCGTTCGTGGGGTAGATGCCGACAAGGCTGGGAATGTGCGGATCGGACTCGGGGACCGATACTTCCAGCCGCACCCGTCGGTTGTGCGTGATCGACAGAAGCGGATACGACGCGTGCAGTTCGCGACCGGTGTTCTGCGGGTAGTGGACACCGTTGACGCCGAGGCACATCTCGAACCGAAGTCCGGGCTCGTTGCGTAGATCTGTCGCGACCTGAAGCAGGTGCTCCCGCCGAACGTGCAACGTCATTTCCCCGCGGAACACGACGGCGGATTCGATTGCATCGTCGAATGCTGTGCCGGCTGCGGCGAGTGTTGCTGTCAGTTCGTCCGCGATGGAGTCGAAGTAGCCACCGTAGGGCCGCTCCGAACTGCCCTGGGCAAGAACCGGAACGACCAATCGACCGTAACCCGATGTGTCGCCGGAACCGTAGACGCCGAACATCCCGCGTCGATCGACGGTCACCGCAGCAAGCCCTTCAGCTCGATCGTCGGCCTCGATTGCAACGCAGCCTCTTCGGCGGCGCGAGCGACCTTCTCCCGATCGGCGCCGAGCGGCATTTCCTGAATCTTTTCGTGCAGCTTCAGAATCGCGTCGAGCAGCATCTCGGGGCGCGGCGGACAACCTGGCAGGTAGATATCGACGGGTACTACGTGGTCTACACCTTGAACGATCGCGTAGTTGTTGAACATCCCGCCCGAGGAGGCGCATACCCCCATCGCCAGAACCCATTTCGGCTCCGCCATCTGGTCGTATATCTGACGGAGAACCGGTGCCATCTTCTGGCTGACTCGGCCTGCGACGATCATCAGATCGGCCTGCCTGGGTGACGCCCGGAACGCCTCCATTCCGAACCTCGCGATGTCGAACCGGCCGGAGCTGGTGGCCATCATCTCGATGGCGCAGCACGCCAGTCCGAACGTTGCAGGCCACAGCGAGCCCTTACGGACATAGCCGGCAAGACCCTCCACCGTGCTCAGCAGGAAGCCGCTCGGCAGCTTCTCCTCGAGACCCATGTCAGACCCTTCTCGTTGTATGCGACTCGTTGTATGCGACGCAGGTAGCTACGGGATCTAGTCCCAGCTCAGTCCGCCGCGTCGCCACTCGTAGGCGTAGGCAACTGCGGCACTGACGATGAACATCATCATGGCGAGCAGTCCGAAGATCCCCAGCGCATCGAAGTGCACCGCCCAGGGATAGAGAAATACGATTTCGATGTCGAAGATGATGAACAGCATCGCCGTCAGGTAGAACTTCACCGGGTATCGCCCGGCGCCCATGGGTTGAGCCGTGGGTTCGATGCCGCATTCGTAGGCATCCAACTTGGCGCGGTTGTAGCGCTTGGGGCCGATGACTGCGGCGATGACGACGGACACGAGGGCGAAGGCGACTGCGACAGCGCCGAGGACGAAAACGGGGATGTACTCGTTCAACCTGTTCAGCCTCTCCGTACCTGCCTCGTGAGCATCTGGGGAGCTCCGTCGGCCAAGAGGTCCTTAGCCGAGAGAAAAATGTGAGCTGAAACACAGCCTACCGTTGTGATGCCCCGACTTGTCTCGGTTTTCGACCAGCGAGCCGGCGTGTCGGCAATAAAGTTGATCTTGCACCGAGCGTTGGCCGTCGTGCCGGTCGAACGGTGGAATCACTTGTGACCGATGGAATTCGATCGGTTCGACAGCAAGTCAGTGACCGCACGGGTGAGGACGAACGGATCGATGGGATGGGACACGGCGGCCTCCGCCCCGGACCAATCGGCGAGCCATCGGTCGTCCGGCCTGCCGGTGAGTACGACAAGAGGAGGGCAATGCTCGATTTCGTCCTTCAATTGCTTCGCGACACCCATCCCGCCTGCCGGTGTGGCCTCGCCGTCGAGGATCGCGAGGTCGATTGCGCCAGCGTCGAGATAGTGCACCACCATGGGCTCGCTGGCGACTTCGATGTACTCGAATGCAGGCAACGCGGAGTCGGGGTGCGTGCCGATCGCAGTTGTCACCGCGGTACGCGTGTTGGTGTTGCTGCTGTAGACGAGGATGCGCAGCGGGTCGGTCACGCATGCGATGCTACGTCCGAATTTTGGGCGCGGCAGTCGTTTCGGCCAACGGAACCCTCACAGTTCGGGTGGGCTGAAGTAGTGGCTTCCGTGTGGGTCGGTGATGTGTAGTACGTCGTCGGGGAGCTTCTCGGTTGGCCACAGCTGCATCGGGCGCTCGTGGTGAGGGCGTCGAGATATTTGCGACCGACGGTGAAGATGACCTGCCAGGTGGCGTCCTGGGCAAGGGTGCGCAGGGTGGTGGGGTCGAGGTGTCCGTAGCCGTGAAGATACGCAGCCCGACTCTGGAGGCCGAGGATCGTCTCCAAGTTTGCGGTGATGTGGATCAGCGGCTTCGTCGCGCTGGTGTCGGGAGGTGCGAAGGGGCGTCCGCAGTTGCAGTTTCCCGCGTCGGTCGTACTGTCGCTGGGTCGGCCGGTGCCGGTAGCGGATTCGGTTATCGTCGAATCAGTGTCGTTGGGTTCGGTGTCGTTGCTGGGTGTGGGTGTCGCCGACCGGTCGCTGCTGTCGTTCGGTTCGTCCTGCCCCTTGTCGGTGTCCTCGGTGTCCTCGGTGTCCGAAGGCGGCTGGCAGTCGGGGAATCCGCAGTTGCAGGTGAGGTGCCCACCGCGGAGTCGAGCGGCGAAGGCGTCGGATCTTCGGGTGTCGAGGGTGCGGGGATCCAGCATGCACACCCGCTCACACTCGCGATCCAGTATTGCGGTCAGTTCGGCCGCATCGACTGCACCCAGTACCGCGGACATGCGGGCCATCCCATTGGGGAAACGAACCCCGTTCGAGAGACTGCGGAGAGAAGGGGAGCCCGCTTCAGGCCTGGCGAGCGATGGCCAGTACTGCAGAGGTCGACGGCCTCGGCCAGGCACGTCTCGAACGGTACCGCGCGTTCCATCCGCAACCGATGTGTAACGAATCGGGCCGTACACTTGATTTAGCTTTCAACTCCGGTGCAGTCCTCGACCCCCGACTCGGGACTGCCGCGGAGTCCGACAATCGATGGCACTCGGAGGAAACCATGCGTGATCACCCGGCAGTCCAGTTTCCGCGCGGCAGCGGACCGGGCGAGGATGTGCTCACGGATTTCGGCGTCAGTCGTCCGGCGTTCGTGGGGCGCCTCCGCGAAATCATGATGAACAATCCGCCCGTGGGATTGGACGACGTCGATGTTGCCCGACTTCTCGCTGCGTGCTCCTGATCTCACTTGATTCCGTAGGTCACTATCGCGTTCCCCGCGCTGGTGACCCGCGATGCCTGCAGCTCCAGCCTTGTCAATGGATCCTGCGGCTCGAACAATCGCCGGCCGGAACCCACGATCACCGGGTGGGTCATCAACGTCAGGGAGTCGAGGAGCCCGGCGAAAAATAGGCTTCGAACAATCGAGATTCCTGCACACACCGCGATCTCGCCGCCCTCGGTGTCCTTCATCGCGGCGATGAACTCATGCGCGTCGCCGGGGATAACCGACGCGTTCTCCCACTCCAACGCGCCCGTCAGCGTCGTGGAAGCCACATGTTTGGAGACCCCGTTGATGAATGCGCCGAACCCGTCGTCGTGCGCCGTCGGCCAGTACGCCGACCAGTCCTGGTAGCCGACGCGACCGAGAACGACCGCATCCACGCGAGCCATCATGGCGCCGAGTTCCTCACTCATCTCGGGGTCGAAACTATCGAACTGCCACTCGTCCGGAGCTTCGACTACTCCGTCGACGGAATGAAAGAGCCCTGCTGTCACTTTTCTCATGCCGAATTCGACCCGTGACATTCGGAAAACTCATCGCGGGCATACGGTTGATCACGAATCTTCCGGTCAGCAGCGAGAAGGAGTGCCACGTGTCCACGTCCGGCAACACAGCAATCGAACCAGGAAACCTGCGGCCCTCGCTGCTGATCGATGGAGAATGGGTTGGAGCTTCCGATGGGGGCACCCGTGAGGTCATCGATCCGGCTACCGGGAGTGTAGTGCTCGTCGTGGACGAAGCGACCCCGGACGACGCCCGACGAGCTGTCGCGACCGCGCGCAGAACGTTCGACGAGGGTACATGGGCGTCGACGCCCGTATCGGACCGGACCGCACTGCTGTCCAAGATCGCGGATCTTCTGCAGCGCGACAAAGAGCAACTCGCGCGAATCGAGACACTCGACACTGGAAAAACGTTGGCCGAGAGTCGAATCGACATCGACGACGTCACCTCGGTGTTCCGTTACTACGCCGAGCTTGCGGCAGTGCACGCAGATCGATTGGTCGATGTGGGACGTCCCGAAATCATCAGTCGCGTCGTGCACGAACCCATCGGTGTATGCGTGATGATCGCCCCGTGGAACTATCCGCTGCTGCAGATCTCTTGGAAAATCGCGCCTGCCCTCGCGGCTGGATGCACGATGGTTCTCAAACCCAGCGAGGTCACGCCGCTGAGCACCATCGCGTTCGCCAAGCTTGCTGAGGAGGCAGGCGTGCCCCCCGGGGTCCTGAGCCTCCTTCAGGGGAGCGGCGCCGTGCTCGGCGAAGCACTGACTGCGAACCCGGAGGTCGACTTCATCTCCTTCACCGGCGGACTGGCCACCGGACGGACGATCCTTGGTGCTGCCGCAGCCAACGTCACGAAAGTGGCCGTCGAGCTGGGCGGGAAGAATCCGCACATCGTGTTCGCCGATGCCGTCGCAGATCCCACGGACTTCGAGAATTCGGTCGACCACGTGCTCACCGGAGTGTTCCTGCACTCCGGTCAGGTGTGTTCGGCAGGAACACGCCTCATCGTCGAAGAATCGATCGCCGACCGGTTCGTGGACGCAATCGCCGAGCGTGCGCGTGGAATACGAATGGGATCCGGGCTGGACGAGAAGAGCGAAACCGGACCGCTCGTGTCTCACGCGCAGCGCACCAAGATCGAAGGATTCGTCGCCCTCGGCATCGAAGAGGGCGCCGAATTGGTGATCGGTGGCACCAGGCCGGAGGATCCGCGCCTTGCCGATGGAAGCTTCTTCCTCCCGACGATCTTCGACAAATGCGACCGCTCCATGAAAATCGTGCAAGAGGAGACGTTCGGCCCCATACTCACTGTTGAGCGTTTCACAACCGAGGAGGAAGCCCTGCGACTCGGAAACGACACGAACTACGGTCTCGCGGCGGGTGTCCGAACGTCGGACAGTGCGCGAGGCGAGCGGATGGTGCGCGGACTGCGTCACGGAACGGTGTGGCTCAACGATTTCGGCATCTACACAGCCGCTGCGGAATGGGGCGGATTCAAGCGTTCGGGGAACGGCCGGGAGTTGGGTCCGTCCGGATTGTCCGAATATCAAGAAGCAAAGCACATTTGGCACAACACTTCGCCAACGGCGGCGGGATGGTTCCACACTCGATAAGTTCCTCGATTTCTGCCAGACGAAAGGCAGTACGGGCCATGACATTGAATTCCGACAGCGGTATGGACGATTTCGGCTACAAGGAATCGCTCGACCGAAGCTTGGGCAAGTTCGCGAGCTTCGCCGCCGGCGTCAGCTACATCTCGATTCTCACCGGAACATTCCAGCTGTTCTACTTCGGTTTCGGTACCGCAGGGCCGGCCTATCTCTGGTCGTGGCCGATGGTGTTCCTCGGTCAACTCTGCGTCGCATTGTGTTTCATGGAGCTGGCGGCGAAATATCCGGTCGCCGGATCGGTGTACAACTGGGCGAAGCTGCTCGGTCGTCGGATCGTGGGGTGGTCGGCCGGGTGGCTGATGTTGACCGCCTCGATCGTCACGCTGTCGGCGGTTGTGCTCGCGCTACAACTGAACCTTCCTCGAATCTGGAGCGGTTTTCAGATCATCGGGGACGGCAGCGGTGACAACGATTTCGCGACCAACGCTGTCCTGTTGGGCGCGATCATGATCGCCATCACCACGACAATCAACGCCCTCGGCGTCAAACTGATGGCAATGATCAACAGCGCAGGCGTGTTCATCGAACTCATCGCCGCAGTGCTGATTGCCGTCATTCTGGCCGCGAACATCACCCGAGGTCCCGAAGTCTTCTTCTCCACCAACGGTTACGGCGCAGGCGAAAGTGGCGGCTTTCTGTCGGCTTTTCTGGTGGCCTCACTCGCGTCCGGCTACGTCATGTACGGATTCGATACAGCGTCGTCACTCGGCGAGGAGACCGTGGAACCGCGACGGACCGCGCCCAAAGCGATCCTGCGGGCAATCCTCGCGTCCTTCGTGATCGGCGGTGCCATTCTTGTGTTCGCGGTCATGGCTGCGCCCGACCTCGACGATCCGTCCCTCGGTACACCCGAGGGCAGTCTGCAGTCCATCGTCGAAGCAGTGATGTGGGGCCCTCTCGGCACGATATTCCTGATCTGCATCGTCATCGCGGTGATCGTCTGCTCGCTGGCAGTTCATACCGCTGCCATCCGATTGACCTTCGCTATGGCACGCGACAATGCACTCCCGTTCGGGGAGAGTCTGGCGAGGGTCAACCCCAAGACTCAGACTCCGGTGGTGCCGGCGATCACGATCGGCGTGCTCGCGATCGCGATCCTCGTCGTCAACGTCGGGCAACCTCAGATCTTCACGGTGCTCACCTCGATCGCCATCATCATGATCTACCTCGCTTACCTGATGGTGACCGGACCACTGCTCGCCAAGCGCCTCAAAGGCGAATGGCCACCGAAGGATCTGAAGCCGGGAGGCTACTTCACCATGGGCAGGTGGGGAATGCTGGTCAACATCGTCGCCGTCGTGTGGGGTTCGGCAATGGCTCTGAATTTGGCGTGGCCGCGAGTGGAGGTGTACGGCAGCCCCTGGTACAACACCTTCGGCGCGTTCGTGTACATCGGCGCGATCCTTCTGCTCGGTCTGGCCTGGTACGGGATCAAGGGGCGCCATCACATCGGTACGTTGGTTTCGCACGCATCCACCGGTGACGACAGGAGCCCTACGTGAGCGACACAGTGTTCGACTACGTCATAGCAGGAGGCGGAACGGCCGGGTGCGTCCTCGCCGCCAGATTGAGCGAGGATCCCTCCGTCACTGTCTGCCTCGTCGAGGCCGGTCCGTCCGACGTCGGTGACGACGCCATTCTCGAGCTCTCCGAATGGATGCACCTACTCGACTCCGGCTACGACTGGGACTATCCGGTCGAGCCACAGGAGCGCGGAAACAGCTTCATGCGGCACGCCCGCGCAAAAGTCCTGGGCGGATGCTCGTCGCACAATTCCTGCATCGCGTTCCATCCACCTGCCGAAACGCTCGACGACTGGGAAGCCGCGGGAGCAACCGGGTGGGGTGCGAAGGACATTCTGCCGCTGGTAGCACGCGTGGAGAACAACGACACCGGACGTGGCCACGACGGGCCGGTTCGGATGAGGGACGTTCCGCCGGAGGATCCCTGCGGCGCAGCGGTTCTGGAGTCTGCTGCACGGGTAGGTCTGCCTACCGTTCAGTTCAACCGGGGTAGCACCGTGCTCGACGGTGCAGGGTGGTTCCAGATCAACGCGGGCGAGGACGGCAAGCGAATGTCCACCTCGCACGCGTACCTGCATCCGATCCTGGATTCACGGCCCAACCTCGAAGTCCGGACCCACTGTTGGATCAGTGAAATCCTGATCGACGACGCACTCACTGCAACGGGCGTGCGATATCAGAGGCCCGATCTCACGGGGTACGACACGGTGTCCGCACGTCGGGAAGTGATCGTCACAGCCGGTGCGATCGACACTCCGAAGTTGCTGATGCTGTCTGGGATCGGCCCAGCAGCACAGTTGCAGGCAATGGGTATCGCGGTCCGAGTGGACTCTCCCGGAGTGGGGGAGAATCTCGACGACCACGTCGAGGGCTTGGTGTTCTGGGATGCATCGCGTCCGATGGTGACAACGTCGTCGCAGTGGTGGGAAATCGGCGTGTTCGCCAGGACGACCCCTGACTTGAACTATCCGGATGTGATGATGCACTACGGCAGCGTGCCGTTCGACATGAACACACTTCGTTGGGGCTATCCGACAACCGACAATGGATTCTGCCTGACGCCGAACGTTACTCAGGGCCGCTCGCGTGGAACGGTTCGACTGCGCAGCCGGGACTTTCGCGACCGTGCACGTGTCGATCCGCGTTACTTCACCGATCCGGAAGGCCACGATGACGCGGTCATGCTCGCGGGGCTGAAGTTGGCACGGACAATTGCAGCCGAGGGTCCACTGGCCTCGTGGATCGAACGAGAACTGGCGCCCGGCCCCGAAGCGGTGACCGACGACGACCTTCTCGACTACGTGCACAAGGCCCACAACACGGTCTACCATCCTGCTGGAACTGCCCGAATGGGTTCCGTCAGCGATCCTTCGGCGGTTCTCGATCCGGAACTGAGAGTCAAGGGCGTTCGCAATCTGCGCGTCGTCGACGCGTCCGCGATGCCGAAGCTACCTCCGGTCAACCCCAACATCACCGTCATGACGATGGCGGAGAAGTGCGCAGATCTCGTTCGTGGACGACACAGCTGAATTTCTCCGTCGGTTTCCGCCGTTCCAGTCCGCGACGCCGGGTGAGCTGGCGGAACTGGCAAGCAATGCTGTCCGATCCGAATTTGCCACCGGAGCAACGATTCTCGATGTAGATATGCGTGATGTGGATTCGGTGTGGGTGGTGTGCAGCGGTCGGGTGGTGATACTTCACCCCGAGGACTCGGCTCTGACGGCAGTGCCTATCGATGCCATCGACGTCGGTGGTGTCTTCGGCTTCTCGGCGATGCTGTCCGGGGCCGCATTCGGATTCGTGGCTCGTACGACCGAACCGAGTTCGCTGATCCAGTTGCCGGGGACTCTGATGCGTCCGCTGTTCTCGAACCCGGCGGGTCTGAAGTTTCTGGCCGATGCTGTGTCGACTGCCAACGCTCAGGTCGGCGGACCAACGGATCGGAGTACGAAACGAACTGTCGGGGAACTGGTGTCAGGGCCGCCGGTGCTCGTGGATCCTGAAACGGGGGTTCGTGACGCCGTCCAGCGGATGACCGACAGCGGCACCTCGTGCGTGGTCGTACCGCTACCGGACGGCTCACACGGAATATTCACCGATCGTGATCTTCGGATTCGAGTGGTCGCTGCGGGGATCGGCGTCGATACCCCGATCAGGGTGGTCATGACTGCGCCTGCCGAGACTGTCACTGCAGATCGCCTTGCTGCAACGGTGCTCGTGGACATGCTCGACCGAGGATTGCGGCACATGCCGGTGTTGTCGACTCGAGGTGAAGTGCTCGGGGTCGTCGAGGACGGTGAACTGCACGCGGCGTCGACCAGTCGCAGCTTCGTTCTGAGGCGGTCGGTTGCGCTAGCGTCCAACTCGGACGAACTAGCGGTGGCCGCGCGCAGAATCCCAGGTCTCGCGGTGGATATGTTCCGCAGTGGAACGGAGGCCACTGCGGTCAGCGCCATTCTGTCCGTCGTCATCGACAGCGTCGTACGTCGCGCGCTCGAGCTCGAGTGGAACGCGAATCCCGAGGTCCCGCGCACCGAGATGGCATGGCTGACGCTTGGCAGCGTCGCGCGGCGCGAGGCGATGCCGTCGTCCGACGTGGACAGCGCGTTGTCCTGGTCCGATCTGCTTCCCGACCCACACGGCGGAGAACGGACGAGGGATACAGCCTTGATGGATCTGGCGTCGCGCGTGCATCGAACCCTGTCCGAGTGCGGTCTCCCTGCCGATTCCAACGGGGCTGTCGCCAGCTCTCCGAGGTTCGCCCGATCGGCCAGCCAGTGGCGAACCGCGGCAGCGCACTGGCTCAGCAATCCGTTCGGCGATCGTGGGAATCCTGCCGGAGACTCCGGCCTGATCATGTCCTCGCTGCTCGTCGACGGTCGAGTCGTCTGGGGGAACCGGGAGCTACACACGGTGCCACAGGTGTACCGGACACTTGCCGAGGATCATCCCGACGCGCTTCGCCTGCAACTTCGTGACGCCCTGGCCGGACGTGCGCGGCTTCGGTCACTACGCGACGTGCTGGCGCGACGCGGGGGCACGTTCGACCTGAAGGCACACGCCATCACTCCCATCGTCAACCTCGCCAGGTGGGGCGGCCTGTCCGTTGGACTTGCCTCCGCGTCGACCCCCGCTCGATTGGCGGCTGCGTCGGGCAACGGGCTACTGGCCGATCATGACGTGAAGATTCTCACCGAGGTGTTCGATCTGCTGCAGCGACTGCGGCTCGGACATCAGATCGCTCAGGTCGAAGCGGGTGTGCCGCCCGGAGACGTTCTCGTGATGGCAGAGCTTTCGGCCCTCGAACGAAGTCTGCTCGGTGACGGCGTTCGTGAGATCGCGGCCGTGCAGCGACGCGTCGGATACCTGGCCAGCAACGTCGGCGTGCGTCCGTGACCCGGAGATAGCAGACTGGTGCCCGTGACCGACGACGACAGTCCCTCCACCGTTGAACATTCGCGCCTCGCCGAATCGCCGGGAGTCAGCGGACCGTGGCGGCAGTGGGGTCCATATCTCGCCGGTCGTCAGTGGGGCACTGTGCGCGAGGACTACTCAGCAGACGGCGATGCCTGGCAGTCCTTCCCGTTCGATCAGTCGCACGCGCGCGCGTACCGCTGGGGCGAGGACGGATTGGGCGGAATCAGCGATCGTTTCGGTTTCCTCAATTTTGCGTTCGCACTGTGGAATCGCAAGGATCCGATCCTCAAGGAACGGCTCTTCGGGCTCACCAACGGTGAGGGCAACCATGGTGAGGACGCAAAAGAGTACTGGTGGGTCGTCGACGGCACCCCCACCCACAGCTGGATGCAGTGGCTCTATCGCTACCCGCACGCCGAGTACCCCTACCAGCAGCTTCGTGAGGAGAACGCCCGACGCGGGCGTGACGAACGCGAGTACGAACTCGCCGATACGGGGATCCTCGAAGAGAACCGATTCTTCGACGTGCAGGTGACCTACGCCAAGGCGTCACCCGACGACATCTGCATCGTCATCTCGATCACCAACCACGGTCCCGAGGCCGAGTCGGTGGACTTGCTGCCACACCTGTGGTTGCGCAACACGTGGGCGTGGGGACGCGACGACCGTGCGGGAATCCTGAAAGAGCTCGTGCCACCGGACCTTCAGACCGGCGGCATACGCGCTGTCGAAGCCGAGCACGGGTTTCTGGGAAGGTACTACCTCAGTGCCGAGGGGCACCCGGAAGTTCTGTTCTGCGACAACGAGACCAACGCCGCCGAGCTGTGGGGGCAGGAGAACCGCACGCCGTTCAGCAAGGACGGAATCGGAAACCGCGTCGTCAACGGGGACGAGAGCGCTGTGAATCCGGACCAGACCGGAACCAAGTCCGCATTCTGGTTCGGTTTCGACGATATCGCGCCGGGAGCAACGGTCGAGGTCAAGCTTCGCCTGTCCACCAACGCCCCCGATGAGCAGACTTTCGGCCGTGGCTTCGACGCCGTCGTCGCCGACCGTCGGACCGAGGCCGACGAGTTCTATGGTTCGATAATCGGCGCAGATCTTCACGAGCAGGATCGTCACGTCGCTCGGCGGGCGTATGCAGGTCTGTTGTGGACCAAGCAGCTCTACCGGTACGACGTCGATCAGTGGCTCGAGGGCGACCGAGTAGGAGAGCCTGCACCCGAGTCTCGTCGAGCTCATGGAGGACGCAATACGCATTGGCGGCATCTGGCGCTTGCAGACGTGATCTCGATGCCCGACGAGTGGGAGTATCCCTGGTTTGCCGCATGGGACCTGGCTTTCCACACGATTCCGCTGGCGCACGTCGATCCGGACTTCGCCAAGGAGCAGCTCGTGCTCATGTGCCGCGAGTGGTCCATGCACCCGAATGGTCAACTGCCCGCGTACGAATGGGAGTTCGGCGATGTCAACCCGCCGGTGCATGCATGGGCAGCGTGGCACGTGTACCGCATCGACGGCTACCGTGACCGCGACTTCCTGGTCCGGGTATTCACGAAGCTGCTGCTCAATTTTGCGTGGTGGGTCAATCGAAAAGATTCCGAGGGCTCGAATATCTTCGAGGGCGGATTCCTGGGAATGGACAACATCGGACTGTTCAACAGATCCGCGCCGCTGCCTCCCGGTTTCCGGTTGGAGCAGTCGGACGCGACGAGCTGGATGGCGTTCTACTGCCAGCAGATGTTCAAGATCTCGCTGGAACTCGCCCGGCACGACAGTGCGTGGGACGACGTCGCAACCAAGTTCTTCGCCCACTTCCTGTCGATCGCCAAAGCAGTGAAGTCATTTGGCTCGCAGCATATTTCGCTGTGGCACGAGGAGGACGGCTTCTTCTACGACGTGCTCGTGCCTCCTGTTGGGGACGCGGTACCGCTGCGGGTGCGGTCGATGGTGGGATTGCTGCCGATCCTCGGGGCGACCGAGATTCCGTCGTGGGTCGAGGACGAATGCCCTGATCTGACAGCACGATTGCGATGGGTTCAACGTCGCCGGCCGGAGATGATCAGTCCGCTGCTGGCACGTAAGGACGGCGGCGAGGTGAAGGTGTTGCTGTCACTGGTCGAACCCGAGCGGCTGAAGCGAGTGCTCGCGCGAATGTTCGATTCCGAGGAGTTTTTGTCGCAGTACGGGATTCGGTCCTTGTCCGCGTCCTACCGGGATGGTGTCACCTACGACATCGACGGGCGCAGCCTCTCGATCGAGTACGAGCCGGGGGAATCCCGCACCGGGATGTTCGGCGGAAACTCCAACTGGCGCGGCCCGATCTGGTTCCCGGTCAACGTTCTGCTCGCCGACAAACTGCGGGCGTACGGCCGTCACTACGGCACGTCGTTCACTATCGAGATCCCGACCGGTTCGGGCAACCACTGCACGTTGACCGAGGCCGCCGATCTCATCGACAACGGTCTGGCATCGCTGTTCCGACCGGTGAACGGTAAACGGCCTGCCGATGGTGACCGGATCGAATCCAGTGACGATCCACTGTGGAGCGTGCACCCGACCTTCAACGAGTACTTCGACGGTGACACAGGTGAGGGGCTCGGCGCTTCCCATCAGACCGGATGGACGGGGCTGGTCGCCCACCTGCTCCGGCCGCGGCTACCGCTGTGAGGCGGCTCACCTAGAGTGGGGCGCATGAAGATCCGCGGCGCAGTACTCGAGGAAATCGGACGATCCCGGCCCTTCGCCGAATCGCAGCCCATCTCCATCTCCGAACTGGATCTCGCACCGCCGGGTGACGGCGAGGTCCTCGTCCGTATCGAGGCCGCCGGACTGTGTCATTCGGACCTGTCCGTCGTCGACGGGAACAGGGTCCGGCCGGTGCCGATGTTGCTCGGTCACGAAGCTGCCGGGCGTGTCGAGTCCGTCGGCCACGGCGTCGACGACCTGCCGATCGGAACACGCGTGGTGATGACCTTCCTGCCACGCTGCGGTGAGTGCGCGGGATGCCGGACGGACGGTCAGATGCCCTGTATGCCCGGCAGTGCCGCCAACAACGCGGGAACGCTGCTCGACGGCGGTGCCAGGCTGGTTCGCGACGGCGTCGAGATCAAGCACCACCTCGGGGTCTCGGGGTTCGCCACGCACGCAGTGGTCAGTCGGAAGTCCGTCGTGGCGGTCGACGACGACATTCCCGCCGACGTTGCTGCGGTTCTCGGCTGCGCGGTTCTCACCGGTGGGGGAGCGGTTCTCAACGCCGGCCGGCCCCGCCCAGGACAGTCGGTCATGGTGATCGGTCTCGGCGGCGTCGGGATGGCGTCCATTCTGACGGCAGTCTCCGTCGGGGCAGGGGAAGTGATCGGCGTCGACGGTGTCGCGGACAAGCTTGCCACTGCTCGGGAACTCGGTGCGACACAAACCTATTCGCCCGCCGAGCGTGAAGAGCAAGGAATCAAGGCCGATATCGTCATCGAGGCTGCCGGGAACGCCCGTGCGTTCGAAACAGCGGTCGCTGCGACCGCGCCCGGCGGTACGACCATCACCGTCGGCCTCCCGGCTCCCGACGCCAGGTCGTCGATCTCGCCCCTCGGCCTCGTCGCCGAAGCACGGACCATCATCGGGAGCTACCTCGGTTCGGCGGTGCCGGCACGGGATATCCCGAAGTACGCCCAGATGTGGCGTGAGGGAAGGCTTCCGGTGGAGAAGCTGATCAGTTCCCGCATTGAACTCGACGACATCAATCGCGGGATGGACGAACTTGCCGACGGCAACGCGATCCGTCAGATCATTGTGTTCTGACGGTCACCTATCCGTTACCGGCATACCGGAAGTTCCGGGTAAGTCAGTAGGCTTCGACGTGCACGAAGTGTCGAGAAGTTTCAAGAGCGGAGCAGAAGTGAGTTCAGCAGCACCTATCCGGGTCGGCGTCCTGGGTGCCCGCGGCAAGGTGGGCCAGGCGATCTGCGCTGCCGTCGACGCGGCCACGGACCTGGACCTTGTCGCTACCGTCGATCAGGGCGATGCAATGTCGACGTTCGTCGACGCGGACACGCAGGTGGTGGTCGATTTCACTCACCCCGACGTCGTGATGGACAACCTCGAATTTCTGGTAGGACACGGAATTCACGCCGTCGTCGGGACCACGGGTTTCGACGAGCAACGACTCGACACCGTCAGATCGTGGTTGGCTGCGTCACCGGAGACCGGAGTTCTCATCGCGCCCAACTTCGCCATCGGTGCGGTTCTGAGCATGCGGTTCGCCGAGCAGGCCGCACGGTTCTTCGATTCGGTCGAGGTCATCGAGCTGCATCATCCGAACAAGGCCGACGCGCCCTCGGGTACCGCATACCGTACGGCGGAACTCATTGCCAAGGCTCGTGAAAAAGCAGGCGTAGGCCCGTCGCCCGATGCCACGACTGCCGAATTCGACGGTGCCCGCGGTGCCGAGGTCGACGGAGTGCGAGTGCACTCGATCCGCCTTGCCGGACTGGTCGCACACCAAGAGGTCCTGCTGGGAACACAGGGGGAGACGCTGACGATTCGTCACGACTCGCTCGATCGGACGTCGTTTGCGCCTGGCGTGCTCCTCGGGGTACGCGAGATCGGCGCGCGCCCTGGACTGACCGTCGGACTCGATCCGTTCCTCGACCTGTAACCCGGCATGAACAAAGCAACGAAGGTTCTACTCGTCATCGGCGTGATGGTGCTGATTCTCGGGTTCTACTTCTACCTCTTGGGGACGCGTGGAGTGTCGCTGATCCGGACCGGCGGTGTGGTCAACATCGGACTCGGGATCGGTGTCATTCTCCTTCCGATCATCGGCGTCTGGATTGTCGGTGCAACGCTGAAGGCTGGGTTCGAGCATCAGCATCTCGCGCAACGGATCCGTGAGGAGAACCTCGAACTGGATGTGTCCGACTTGCCGCGGATGCCCTCGGGGCGAATTTCACGTGATGCGGCGGACGAGATGTTCCAGCAGGTCAAGGCCGAGTGGGAGAAGGATCCGGACAACTGGCGCAACTCGTACCGCCTGGCGCGAGCGTACGACTACGCCGGTGACCGCGGTCGTGCCCGCGAAACGATGAAACGAGCGGTCGCACTCGAACGCGAGGACGCCGTCTGACGATGCCCACCCTCCTCGTCGTTCATCACACGCCGTCGCCGCCGACACACGAGCTGCTGGAGGCGGTGTTGGCGGGCGCGGCGGATCCCGGTATCGAGGGTGTGACCGTGCGCTGTGTCCCGGCTCTCGGCGCGACCGTGCCCGACGTCTTGGGCGCGGACGGATACCTGTTCGGTACGTCGGCGAATTTCGGCTACATGAGCGGTGCGCTGAAGCACTTCTTCGACACGACCTACTACCCGTGTTTGGGCGCCGTTGCCGGACGGCCGTACGGCGTGTGGGTACACGGCAACAACGACACCGCGGGTGCCGTGTCCGCCGTCCGCAAGATCGCGACCGGTTGGGGACTGGAGCTGGCCGCGGAGGCTCTCGAGCTCACCACGGTGAACAAGGCGAGCAGGGATTCCGGTTACGAACTCGGAGGGACCCTCGCTGCGACAGTGATGGGCTGACTATCGTCGCCTTCATGACTGACCGTTATGCGAGTTTTCTGCCTGCGGAATATCGGACCGAAACACAACCGACGTCGACGACGTGGAAGTGGCGCGACATCGAGGTTCACGTCGCCCGCGCCGGCACCGGAGATGCGCCCGTCAGGGTGTTGGCGATCCACGGTGCAGGCGGGCATTCCGGGGCCTTGTGGCCGTTCGCCGCGCTGGCAGCAACCCGGGGAGCAGATGTGTTGTTTCCGGATATGCCGCTGTACGGGCGAACAGTCGTCGCTGACCCAGGGCGGGTGCGCTACCAGGACTGGGTCGACATGCTGTCCGACCTCGTTATCGCTGAGCGGCAGCATGATTCGAGGCCGTTGGTGCTCTTCGGCGCAAGCATGGGCGGAATGCTCGCCTATGAAGTTGCCGCGCGTACCGGCGAAGTCGCGGATGTGGTCGCGACGTGCTTGCTCGACCCCTTGGATCCTGCCGCCCGCTCGGCGGCCGCCCGCTACAGCGTTCTCGGCGGACCGGCTCCCACGTTGCTGAAGATCGGTGCCTCGATGCTGGGCCGGGTCCGGGTACCGGTGCGGTGGCTGATGGACATCGACAAGATGAGTCTCGACCCGGAACTGTCCAGGACCTGCGCCACGGATCCACTCGGCGGCGGGGTGTCGGTCCCGCTCGGATTTCTCAGTAGCTTCATGTCCTTTCGGCATACGCGACCCGAGGACTACTCGGGACCGAAGGTCACGCTGGTGCATCCAGCGGAGGATCGCTGGACACCGCCGGAACTCAGCATTCGGTTCTTGAATCGGATCGCCGGCGAGAAGACTCTCGTCCTGCTCGAGGGGTGCGGGCACTTTCCGATCGAGGAGCCGGGATTGTCGCAGCTCGCCGCGACGATGGAGGATATCGCCCGCACCCACGGTTGGAGCCGGTGACGCATGCGCGAGATGACCGCGGCGATGGCCAGACGGACCGCGCTGGCAGCTCAGGGATTGGCGTCTGCGCACCCGGTGACCGAGCGGGGCGCGTCGGCGCGAGCCGTGCAGAAGGTGATCGGCAACACCCGTCTGTTGCAGATCGATTCGGTGTCCGTGCTCGTTCGCGCGCACTATGCGCCCGTGTTCAGCCGGGTCGGTTCCTACGACCGTGGCGTGATCGACGCCGCAGCGTGGACCGACACGGCTCGAAAGCCGCGCACGCTCGTCGAATACTGGGCGCACGAGGCGGCTCTCATCCCCGTCGAGGACTGGCCGTTGATGCGCTGGCGGATGGAGCTGTACCAGCACGGGCGATGGGGCGGAGCCAAGACGGTTCTGGAACGAAGTCCCACTCTCGCCGACGATGTTCTGGACGTGATCGCAGACCGTGGACCGTCCAGTGCCGGTGAGATCGAGCAAGCCCTCGAGACACCTCGCCCCGGGCGCAAAGGTCCGTGGTGGGATCGCAGTGACGTGAAGATCGTCTGCGAGCAGCTCTTTTCGGCAGGTGTCGTGTCGGTTGCTACTCGCGCCGCGTTCGTCCGGCACTACGACCTGACCGAACGCGTCGTTCCCCCTCACGTACTGGCGCAGCGGATCGACGAGTCCGACGCGGTTCGTACCCTGGTGGCTCAGTCCGCGCTCGCGCTGGGTATCGGCACCGAGCCGGATCTCCGTGACTACTACCGTCTTTCGCAGAAGCAGACCAAGACGGCGATCGCCGACCTGGTGGAGGACGGAACCTTGGAGCAGGTTGCCGTCACGGACTGGGGCGCTCCCGCGTATCTGCACGTCGACGCGCGAATCCCGCGGTCGGTCAAAGGCGCTGCTCTGTTGTGCCCGTTCGATCCGATGATCTTCTTCCGCCCACGCGTCGAGCGGATCTTCGGTTTCCACTACCGCATCGAGATCTCCCCCCCGCAGCACACGCGGGTGCACGGCTATTACGTGTTCCCCTTCCTGCTCGACGGCGAACTGGTGGCGCGGGTGGATCTGAAGGGAGACAGGGCGCGGTCCGAGCTCCAGGTCCTCGGCGCGTTCGTCGAGGGTGACCGTGACGCTTCGGTCATCGCCGACCGGCTCGCTCCGGTGCTTCGTGAACTGGCCGGATGGCTCGAACTGGAGTCGATCACGGTCGGTGAGCGAGGCGATCTCGTGTCCGAATTGGCGGCGTCGGTGTGACCGATCGACGCTTCGGTCAGCAGGAGGAGCCCATCGGTGCCACTATTTCAGATGTGACAACGCCTGCGTCTGCGCAATCGAGTGAACTGCCACCCCAGGTCGTGGTGCTGTTCGGCGCCACCGGTGACCTGGCCCGAAGAAAACTGCTGTCCGGGATGATGCACTTGGCACTGTCCGATCTGGCGCCGCGGATACGAGTCGTCGGAACGTCCCTCGAGGAGATGACGAGCGACGAGTTCCGTCAGATGGCGCTCGAAGCCATCGACGAGTTCTCCGCACGCAAGGTGTCCGAGGAGCAGTGGCGGCAGTTCGCCGGAAAGCTCAGCTACGTATCGCAGAAAGCCGGTCCCGCGGCTCTCGGTGAAGCTGTCGCTCGTGCGGAGATCGAACTCGGACCCGGCACGAGACGACTGCACTATCTTTCGGTACCGCCCAAAGCTGCACTGGCAGTAGTCGAAATGCTCGGTGCTGCCGACCTGGTGAAGCGGTCACGCATCATCATGGAGAAGCCGTTCGGCACCGATCTTGCAAGCGCGATCGCGCTCAATGCCACAGTCCACGAGACGTTCGACGAAGACCAGATCTTCCGCATCGATCACTTTCTCGGCAAGGAGCCGGCCCAGAACATTCTGGCGTTCCGGTTCGCGAACGGGCTGTTCGAACCGATCTGGAACCGCAACTTCATCGACCACATCCAGATCGACATTCCGGAGAAGCTGACCCTGGACGGACGGGCCAACTTCTACGAATCGACCGGTGCGTTCAAGGACATGGTCGTCACCCACCTCTTTCAGGTGCTCGCGTTCATGGCCATGGAACCACCCACCGCGCTCGAGCCTCGGGCAATCAGCGAAGAGAAGAACAAGGTGTTTCGGTCGATGCTGCCCATCGACCCACGGAAGGTCGTGCGAGGGCAGTACGCCGGGTATCGATCCGAGCCGGGCGTAGCCCCGGACTCCGAGACCGACACATTCGTCGCCCTTCGGTGCGAGATCGACAACTGGCGGTGGGCAGGCGTGCCGTTCTACCTCCGCACCGGAAAGAGACTGGCCGAGGGTCAGCGGATCATTTCCATCGCGTTCAGGGAGCCACCGAAGAGCATGTTCCCGACCGGGTCAGGCGTCGGTGCCCAGGGGCCCGACCACCTCACCTTCGACCTGGCCGACGCATCGAAGGTGTCGTTGTCGTTCTACGGAAAGCGCCCGGGACCAGGTATGCGCCTGGACAAATTGAGCATGCAATTCGGGATCCATGAAACAGAGCGAGTGTCCGACGTCCTCGAAGCGTACGAGCGCTTGATCCTCGACGCCATGCACGGCGATCACACGCTGTTCACCACAGCCGAAGGCATCGAGCGGCTGTGGGAAGTCTCGGCGCCGCTGCTGGCGGACCCGCCGCCGGTGCGCCAGTACACGCCCGGTTCGTGGGGTCCCAATGCCATTCACCAGCTGATCGCGCCGCATGCGTGGCGGTTGCCGTTCGAGCGGGCGTGGCGCGAAAAGAAGTAGTTCAGTAGGGACGTTCCTTGCGCATCTGATCGCGAAGGGCTCCCTGAACCGCCTGCGAGAGCCACGAATTGAGCGATACACCGTTCATCGACGCGGCCTCCTCGGCGCGCTCCTTGACGTGCTCGACCATGCGGAGTGTGACGCGCCGCATCTCACCGGTGACGTCGTCCATCGTCGGGTAGTCCTCTGGTCCGATTTGCTGCTCGGCTTCGGGTGGAGCCTGGGCGGCGTGCGCGGTGACGTCTGCAACAGCATCCGTTCCGGCAAGCCGAAGATGAACCGTGTGTCCGTCCAGCTGCTCGGAAATCTCGTCGGCGAAGTCCGAGAGCGCCTGCAGCAACATCAGTCTCGCCGATGCTTGCGCCGCGGCCCCGAGGCTGTCGGCTGTCTTTCTCGTGTGATCGTCACCCAGGGCGGCTGCAGCGAGCAGATCTGCCCGTAGCGCGGAGGTGTACTTGTCGAGTTCCATGACGTCAGTGTGACGCCATTTATGGCGTCACGCAAGACGTCGTAGTGATGCACGCATAGAGTGCGAAGAGATTTCAGCAGGTCGAGCGGAGGACGAGAGTGTCGAACACGGTGTCACTGAAGGTGCAGTTGGTCGCCAAGACCGACTTCGTCTCGCCACAGGACATTCCCTGGGAGACGGATGCCGACGGTGGCCAAGCCCTCGTCGAATTCGCCGGGCGAGCCTGCTATCAGAGTTGGTCGAAACCGAATCCACGAACGGCCACGAATGCGTCGTATCTTCGGCATCTTCTCGACGTCGGACACTTGTCGGTGCTCGAACATGCGTCGGTCAGTTTCTACATCAGCGGCATCTCGCGTTCGTGCACCCATGAGCTGATCCGGCACCGGCATTTCTCCTATTCACAGCTCTCACAGCGTTTCGTACCCGAACGCGACGCCAAGGTGATCGTTCCACCGGCGATCGAGGGAAACCCGGAATTGGAGGCGCTGTTCGCCAAGGCCACGGACGCGAGCCGCGATGCCTACGTCGAGCTACTCAACGCCCTCGAGCACACACTCGACGGGGTCACCAACGCAGCCCTTCGAGGCAAGGAAGCCCGTCAGGCCGCGCGATCGGTGCTTCCGAACGCGACCGAGACCAAGGTCGTCGTCACCGGCAACTACCGCGCGTGGCGTCATTTCGTGTCGATGCGAGCATCCGAACACGCCGACATCGAGATTCGTCGTGTTGCCGTCGAATGTCTCCGCCAGTTGGCCGCAGTCGCGCCCGACGTCTTCGGCGACTACGAAATTTCCGCACTGTCCGACGGTTCGGAAGTGGCGCACAGTCCTTTCGTCACCGAGGTATGACCGCGGGGCCGGGGTCTCGCAGCACCGGGTAACCTTTCTGACCATGACATACGGTGACGTCGCTCCTCCAAGTCAGCAGCCGTTCGGCACGGTGCTCACGGCGATGGTGACGCCATTCACCGCCGGCGGAAAGCTGGACATAGACGCGGGAGTGCGGCTCGCTCACCACTTGGTCGAGCAGGGTCATGACGGGTTGGTTCTTGCCGGGACCACCGGCGAGTCGCCCACCACAACCGAAAACGAGAAGCTCGAACTGATGCGCGCCGTCATCGCGGCCGTCGGAGACCGAGCTCGAATCATCGCAGGTGCCGGAAGCAACGACACCGCCCACAGCGTCGAACTGGCTCGTGACGCTGCCCGCGCGGGCGCGCATGGCCTTCTCGTCGTCACGCCGTACTACTCGCGACCCCCGCAAGCCGGTCTGTACGCGCATTTCACCGCCGTGGCCGACGCGACCGACCTTCCCGTCATGCTCTACGACATTCCACCGAG
>NZ_LVCV01000341.1 GCF_001647195.1 Rhodococcus sp. EPR-157
TCGTACCTGCCCGTCTGCGCGAACTCCACACGGCATTCATGACGGGCGACATCGCGCGCGCCCAGGCGATCAACGTCAGTCTCATCCCCGTCACCAGGTCGGTAGCCCGCCTCGGTGGCGTCAGTGCGTCCAAGGCAGGGCTACGCCTCATCGGCTTCGACGTCGGTGAACCCAGACTTCCCCAGGTGCCACCGAGCATCGACCAAATCGAATTGCTCGCAGCTGACCTGCGAGCAGCAGGAGTCCTTGTATGAGTAGACCAGCACGATCACGCGGCCGCGCCACCCGAAGCGCAGGACCTCCGGCCGACAAGCCCGCACAGACTTCGAAGCCCGTCGTGCAGAATTCCGCGCGTACGCAACGCCCGGACACCCGTACAGAGTTCGATCCGACGGACAGGCTCGGCACCCCACCGAAGGCCCCATTCAAGGGTCTGCGGATCGTTGCTCTCGGCGGAATCGGCGAAATCGGCCGGAACATGACGGTTTTCGAGCATCAAGGCAAGCTCTTGATCGTCGACTGCGGCGTCCTCTTTCCCGAGGATCAGCAACCTGGCGTCGACCTGATTCTTCCCGATTTCCGGCACATCGAGAACCGGATGGGAGATGTCGAGGCCGTCGTTCTCACCCACGGTCACGAGGATCACATCGGGGCTGTCCCGTTCTTGTTGCGTCTGCGACCGGACGTCCCGGTCATCGGGTCGAAGTTCACCCTTGCCCTCGTGGCGGCCAAGTGCCGCGAGCATCGCCTGCGGCCCAACCTGGTCGAGGTCATCGAGGGCCAGAAGACAACTCACGGCCCGTTCGAGTGCGAGTACTTCGCTGTCAACCACTCGATTCCGGACGCGCTCGCAATTGCAATTCGCACCGAAGCAGGCCTGACGCTGCACACCGGCGACATCAAGCTCGACCAACTGCCGCTCGACGGTCGCCTCACCGACCTCGCGGGCTTCTCGCGACTCGGCGACGAGGGAGTAGATCTATTTCTCGTCGACTCCACGAACGCCGAGGTACCGGGGTTCGTCACGCCCGAGCGTGAGATCGGTGGAGTTCTCGACACCGTGATCGGCAAGGCGAAGCAACGTGTCATCGTTGCGTCGTTCGCGAGCCATGTTCACCGCATCCAGCAGGTCATCGACGTCGCGGAGCGGTACAACCGGCGTGTGGCGTTCGTCGGGCGATCCATGGTCCGCAACATGCAGATCGCGCAGGATCTGGGATACCTCCGTGTGCCCGCGGGGCTGGAGGTCAACGTCGACACCGCAGCGACGCTGCCGGACGACCGACTCGTGTTGATCTCCACCGGTTCTCAGGGCGAACCCCTGTCGGCCCTGTCCCGGATGGCTCGCGGCGAACACCGTCAGATCAACATCAAGGCAAACGATCTGGTGGTTCTGGCGTCGTCGCTCATTCCCGGCAACGAGAACTCTGTGTTCGCCGTCGTCAACGGTCTCGCCAAGAGAGGTGCAACCGTCGTCACCCAGCAGAACGCGAAGGTGCACGTCTCCGGACACGCGTCCGCTGGTGAACTGCTGTACCTGTACAACGCAGTCAGGCCCACCAACGCGATGCCTGTGCACGGCGAATGGCGTCATCTTCGTGCGAATGCCGCTCTGGCGAAGGCCACGGGCGTTGCCGAGGACCGCGTCGTTCTGGCCGAGGACGGCGTCGTCGTCGACATGGTCGACGGGCTGGCACGCATCGTGGGGCAGGTACCGGTCGGTCACGTCTATGTCGACGGGCTCTCCGTCGGCGACGTCGGCGACTCCACGCTGTCCGACCGCTTGGTCCTCGGTGAAGGCGGCTTCATCGCTATCACCATCGCCGTGGACTCCACGACCGGCCGGGCTGTTGCTGCTCCCGAGGTCTCGGGCCGCGGGTTCTCCGACGATCCTGCGGCGCTCAAAGAGGCGGGTCAGCTGGTCGAGGCAGAACTGCAGAGACTGGCATCAGACGGAGTCACCGACACCCATCGAATTGCGCAGGCAGTTCGTCGTGTCGTCGGCCGCTGGGTCGCCGACAAGTACCGTCGCAAGCCGATGATCGTGCCGACCGTGATGGCGGTCGGACAGAAGTAGATGTCCTGCTGGCCTGATACGTCGACCCAGTGTCAGGCCAGCAGTCGCCAGAGGCCTATCAGGCCGATGACGACGATGGTGATACGTAGCGCCCACGGCGACAGTTTTCTGCCGTAGCGAGCGCCGACCGAACCACCGAACAATGATCCGGCAGCGATCAATCCTGCAGCTGCCCAGCTGATGTCGTGGAACGCGACAATCGTGAAGGTAGCTGCCGCAACCACGTTCACGATGAGCGACAGCAGGTTCTTGGCTGCGTTCATCCGCTGCATCGAGTCCGGAAGCAGTACGCCCATGACACCGATCAGCAGAATTCCCTGCGCTGCAGTGAAATAGCCGCCGTACACACCGACTGCGAACGTGCCGAACGTCAGCAAGGTCAGTTTCGTCCGACTGATGTGGTCGACGGCAACACCAGCCGCTTCCGAACGGCGCTTGGCCCAGACCTGGATTCGCGGTTGTAGGACAACCAGAATGAGCGCGCCGATCAACAGGAACGGAACCACCATCGAGAAGACCGACTCGGGAAGGTGGCGAAGCAGCCAGGCGCCGAGCAGTGCGCCGGCGAAGGACGCCGGCATCTGCCACTTCAGTCGTGGCCATTGGCCGCGCAGTTCCTTGCGGTAGCCCCAGGTTCCGGACACACTGCCCGCGACGAGTCCGATGGCATTGGACATCGTCGCGACGACCGGGGGGTAGCCGAACGCGATCAGAGTCGGAAACGTGATGAGGGTTCCCGACCCGACGACGGCATTGATGGCGCCTGCACCGAACCCTGCAACGAGAATGACGAGAATTTCTGAGATCGGCACCGATCCGAGATTACGGAAGGCAGCAGGCGCCGCGTGCGCGGGGCACGTACCGTGGATCGATGTGACCCTTGCACAGGACGAACGCGCACAATTGGTACTCACCCTCACCGCGGTGGGGGAGACCGCCCCGACTTTGTGCGGAGACTGGACCGCCAAAGACCTAGCTGCGCATCTGGTGGTCCGCGAACGCCGGTTGGATGCAGCACCGGGGATTCTGCTGCCCTTTCTGGCTGGATATACCGAAAGGGTGCAGAAAGACGTCGCGACCGCACCGTACGACGAACTCGTCGCCACAATCGCCGGAGGCCCGCCGATCTGGTCGCCCTTCAAGCTCCTCGATCCGCTGATCAACGTCGGCGAAATGTTCGTCCATCATGAGGACCTGCGTAGGGCTCGGCCGGATTGGTCGTCGCGGATGCTGTCGGTCGACATGGAGAACAGACTCTGGTCGATCGCCGGGCTGATCGGCAGACGTGCGTATCGAGGATCGCCCGTCGGGGTGGTGTTGGAGAGTCTGGACGGACGGACGACAACGGTGCGCAAGGCGGGCGGGAGGCGGGTTGTTCTGACCGGGAGGCCGTCGGAGCTGCTCTTGCACGCATTCGGACGGAGCGCCGTCGACCTCGATCCGTCAGGCGATCCCGACGACGTCATCGCTGTTCAGAGCCTCGACCGCAGCTTTTGACCCCTTGTTACTCGTGTTGCGGATGGTTTTGAAGGTGCCATTGCGACTAACCTGAGGGAATGGCAGGAAAGACCAGCACCCGAAGTTCGACCTCGCGTGCTTCGGGGGGATCGAGTAAGTCTTCCGGAGGGCGAACCGCACGCACGGTGACCACGCCGAAGAAGCCGACGGCACCGCGCAAGGCTCCCGCGCGCAGCGGCGCATCGAGCCGGACAGCATCGGGCCGTCCGGCGTCGAGCCGCGCGGCATCTGCTCGGCGGCCCGCGAAGAAGAAGACCGGCAGTGTCATGTCCGCGTTCGGCCGCGGAGTGTCTTCCACCTGGTCGATGGCGGCCAAGGGTGTCGGCGCGACCACTCGGACCGTGAGCAAAGCCGCCGATATCGAGCACGGTCACCGACGCGACGGGATCGCGCTCGGGCTCATCGCCGTCAGTGCCATCGTCGCCGCAGCGGTGTGGTTCAGTGCAGGAGGTCCCGTCGGCGAATGGATCGAGATCGCGGTGCGAGCTGTGGTCGGTGACGCCGGCTACCTCGTTCCAGTTCTCGGTGTGGCGCTCGCGGTCATTCTGATGCGATCCGAACCCAATCCGGAGATTCGGCCGCGCCTCGTGCTCGGGTCGATTCTGGTCGCGTTACCGGTTCTCGGTCTGTGGCACATGGCAGCAGGCTTCCCGGGGGACGGAGAAGGTCGTGCCACCGGCGGCGGTTTCGTCGGCTATGTCGCGGGCGGACCGATCGCTGACGGCGTGACGGTCTGGCTTGCCGTTCCTCTTCTGCTGCTGGCAGGTCTGTTCGGCGTCCTGTTGCTGACCGGTACGACGGTGCGTGACATCCCGGACCGTCTTCGCGCGTTGTTCGGTACCGACAGTCGCGGCGACGAATACCGCGACTACGACCCGGAAGACTACGGTTCGGAGTTCGGCGAGGACGGGTACGGCGACTACGACGCCGACGGTTTCGATGCGGACGGCTACCCTGTGCACGCCGCAAGTGCGGATCCGTACGACAACTACCCGACCGAGGAGTACATCCCGGTCAAGAAGCCTCGAGCGCGCAAGAGCTCCCCGGTCGAAGAGCCCACCGAGGTCATTGCACCTGCGGCCGCACCTGTTGCTGCGGCACCGGCGCCCACCCCGCCGCGCCCGAAGCCCAAGCCGGTCGTCAAGGCTGCCGAGCCCAAAGCCGCAGCAGAAGAAGACAAGATCGTCGTCGACCGGGTGGTCGACGGCGACTACACGTTGCCCTCGTTGTCACTGCTGATCGACGGGGATCCGCCCAAGACTCGCAGCCAAGCGAACGACGCGATGATCGAAGCGATTTCCGAAGTCCTCGACCAGTTCAAGATCGATGCCGCGGTCACCGGGTTCACCCGCGGGCCGACAGTGACGCGCTACGAGGTCGAATTGGGGCCGGGTGTCAAGGTCGAGAAGATCACCGCGCTCGCGCGCAACATCGCCTATGCGGTCGCGACGGACAACGTCCGACTTCTCGCGCCGATTCCCGGCAAGTCCGCGGTCGGTATCGAGGTGCCCAACTCGGACCGCGAGATGGTCCGCCTCGCCGATGTGCTGACTGCCCCGTCGACCAGGAAGGATCACCACCCTCTCGTCATCGGTCTCGGCAAGGACATCGAAGGCGACTTCGTCAGCGCCAACCTCGCGAAGATGCCGCACCTGCTGGTTGCCGGTTCCACCGGCTCGGGCAAGTCGAGTTTCGTGAACTCCATGCTCGTCTCGTTGCTCGCACGCGCGACGCCGGACGAAGTTCGGATGATCCTGATCGACCCGAAGATGGTGGAGCTGACGCCTTACGAGGGTATTCCGCACCTGATCACCCCGATCATCACGCAGCCGAAGAAGGCTGCGGCTGCGCTCGCGTGGCTCGTGGAGGAAATGGAACAGCGCTACCAGGACATGCAGGTCAACAAGGTCCGGCACGTCGACGACTTCAACAAGAAGGTTCGATCCGGCGAGATCACTGCACCTCTCGGTAGTGAACGCGTCTACCGTCCCTACCCGTACATCCTGGCAATCGTCGACGAGCTGGCCGACCTGATGATGACGGCCCCACGCGACGTCGAGGACGCGATCGTTCGCATCACCCAGAAAGCGCGAGCAGCGGGAATCCACCTCGTCCTCGCGACGCAGCGTCCGTCGGTGGACGTCGTGACCGGTCTGATCAAGACGAACGTGCCGTCGCGTCTGGCTTTCGCGACGTCCTCGCTGACCGACTCGCGCGTCATTCTCGACCAGGGTGGCGCCGAGAAGCTGATCGGTATGGGCGACGCCTTGTTCCTGCCCATGGGTGCGGGCAAGCCGACCCGCCTGCAGGGTGCGTTCATCACCGACGAGGAGATCTCGGCTGTCGTCGATTTCGCCAAGAACCAGGCTGAGCCCGACTACAACGAGACGGTCACCGCGGCGAAAGCGTCGGAGAAGAAGGACGTCGATCCGGACATCGGCGACGACCTCGACGTGCTGCTGCAAGCTGTCGAACTAGTGGTCTCGAGTCAGTTCGGATCGACCTCGATGCTGCAACGAAAGCTCCGCGTCGGCTTCGCCAAGGCCGGCAGGCTCATGGACCTGATGGAGAACCGAGGTGTGGTGGGACCGAGCGAGGGCTCCAAAGCACGCGAGGTGCTGATCAAGCCCGATGAGCTGGACGGGCTGCTGTGGTCGATCCGCGGCGGCGATCCGGACGAGGCTCCGTCGGACGACGAGTAGCGAAGCTCCGCCGCCCGTGTGCGAACAGGACGATGTGGGACACGCAGGACGCGGAAGTAGGCAATAATCGGTGCCAGGCGATTGCCCCGTTCTCGACGAGTTGTGGAGCGTGAGAAGACCCTGATGGGTAGATCCTCCGACAGACCCGGGCCATCGGACGAGGGTGCCGGTCGGTGTCCTGAGATGAGGAGACCGGCGCGATGACAACGGCGTTCGTCGTGTTGTTGCTGGGAATCATCGTCATCCTGGCTATCATCGCCGCGAACGGTTACTTTGTAGCGCAAGAGTTTTCGTTCATGTCGGTTGATCGCATCAAGCTCGAGACGCGCGCCGAAGCTGGTGATGCGTCGGCACAGCGGGCATTGAAGGTGACGCGGCGGACCTCGTTCATGCTGTCGGGTGCCCAGTTGGGTATCACCGTCACCGGTCTGCTCGTGGGCTACGTCGCCGAGCCGTTGGTCGGAGAGTCGCTGGGCACTCTACTGGGTGGGGTCGGTGTGCCTATGGCGGTGAGCGTATCGATTGGAACCGTTCTTGCACTGGTCGTGGCAACCGTGGTGCAGATGATCTTCGGTGAGCTGTACCCGAAGAACCTGGCCATTGCCAGCCCCGAGCGGATGGCGCGCGGTCTCGCGCGGTCTACGTCGATCTACCTCACGGTGTTCGGCTGGTTGATCGTGGTGTTCGACCAGTCGGCGAACGTGTTCCTCAGAATGCTCGGCGTCAAGCCGGTCCACGATCTCGACACCACGGCAACAGCGCAGGATCTGGGGCGAATCGTCGCGGACGCCCGGGACAGCGGCGACCTTCCGGAACGACTGTCGGTTCTCATCGATCGCATTCTGGACTTTCCGGATCGGACGGTGGAGCACGCGATGATTCCGCGGGCACAGACGAACGTGGTGTCGCCTGGTACCGCTGTCGGTGACGTTCGCGCGCTCATGGCCAAGGGGCATACGCGGTACCCGGTGGTCTCCGAAGTTCAGGAGCCCCTCGGTGTCATCGAGCTGGCCGACCTGTTGCGTCATCGCGTCGATGCCGACACGGTGGTCGAGGACCTCATGCGGCCGCCGCTGGTTCTTCCCTCTCTGATGTCGTTGCCGGATGCGTTGGCCAACCTGAGCCGGGCCCGTACTCAACTTGCGTGTGTCGTCGACGAATACGGCGGTTTCGCCGGCGTGCTGACCGTGGAAGATCTGTCCGAGGAGTTGGTCGGCGAGCTGACCGACGAACACGATGTCGAGCCGTTCTCGGTCATCGCAGCAGATGAGGACCACACGTGGCGGGTCGATGGTGATGTGCACATCGACGAGGTCGAGCGATCGCTCGGACTTCGACTTCCCCATGGTGACTACGAAACCATTGCCGGTCTGGCGATTTTCGCCACCGGCGAACTGCCGCACGTCGGTCAGAGTGTGCGTATCGAGCTACCCATGGACCCCCGCGAACTGGTGACCGATCATCCGCGGCGACGAGCCCTCGACATCGAGGTGCTCGAGCTCTCACGTCATGTTCCGAGCGAACTCGTCGTGCGTCTGGTCGACCTCGATGAGGACCCCATGCCGCCCCCTGACGGAATCCGCGCCGAGACCGGCAAGGCGAGGGAGGCGTGATGGGAAACGTTGTGCTCATTGTGGCGGTCACCGCTGCGTTGATCGTGCTCAGTGCATTCTTCGTCGTCATCGAATTCGCCTTGCTCGGGTCCCGTCCGCATCGTCTCGAAGTGGAGGCGACAACTAGCCGATCCGCCCGCGCCGCACTGCGAGGCGTCCACGAGCTGACGCTCATGCTCGCAGGTGCCCAGCTGGGAATCACCGCGTGTACGTTCGCGCTCGGGGCGGTGACCAAGCCTGCTGTCGATGAATGGCTCGGCCCAGCCTTCGCTTCGTGGGGAGCGCCGGCCCAGTTGGCAGGCAGTGCAGCTTTCGTCTTGTCGCTGCTTCTGGTGACCTTCCTGCATCTGGTCATAGGCGAAATGGCCCCGAAGTCATGGGCCATCGCACATCCGGAGTTCGCGGCCAAGCTCATCGGACAGCCATCCCGGGCATTCATCTGGGTGTTCCGGCCGTTGCTGATATGGGTAAACGCCATGGCCAATCGGCTTGTCGCGGCCAGTGGGGTCACGCCCGTCGAGCGGGCCGCGGTGGGGGGCCAGGACGTCGACACCATTCGTCATCTCGTCGAGCGTTCTGCCTCGGTCGGTGCCCTGGACGCGTCATTTCGCACACAACTGTCCGAAGTTCTCGACCTCGAGCACCTGACGGTGGGCTCCCTGGTCGCCG
>NZ_LVCV01000342.1 GCF_001647195.1 Rhodococcus sp. EPR-157
CCTCCTGCTCGATTCCAACTTCGAGGCTCCTGAGGTGGTGCATGTGCGGGACACCCTGCTCGTCTCGGCCCAGACGCCGGCCCGCACCGTTTCTCGTCCGGCTCTGACTTTCGACACCGGAATACCGGTGTACGAAGCACTGGCGCTCGCCAGGGAGCACAGCGAACAGCTCGCCGCAGTCATGGACGACGGCCGCTTCATCGGAGTTCTCACCATTTCCGACATCCTCAGGCATGTTCTCCCGCAGCAACCAGTCGACAGTGCGGATGAGCCTGCGCATCGTCGGTGACGAACCCGACAATGTCGATCGATCGACGGAGTGGGCCTACACGAACGCGCCCATGACTGGCTTCCATTCGGTGATCGTGGACGTCTCCACGAGGTTCTCGACCGCGAACGGGTCCTGCGCGAACAGTTGTGTCACAGAGTCGACGTCGGTGCCCTCCACGATGATGAGGGCCCCGGTTCCGTCGACGTACGGGCCGCTGGAGACCAGTACTTTCTGCGCCAGCAGATCCGCGAGCCATGCACGGTGGGACGCACGGTGAGTATCTCGCCCGTCGGTGGTGGTGGGGGAGTACGTGTAGTGGACGGCGAACAATGCCATGTAACTCTTCTTCTTTCGCTCTTCGTATTGCGGACGGACAAATCCTGTCAGAACGACAGCAGCATCCTGGTATTACCCAGCGTGTTCGGCTTGACGTAGCTGAGGTCGAGGAATTCGGCGACACCCGTGTCGTACGATCTGCACATTTCGGCGTAGACCTCGGCCGTGACCGGTGTCCCTTCGATTTCCACGAAACCGTGGCGTGCGAAGAAGTCGACCTCGAATGTGAGCACGAACAGCTTCTGCAGCGCCAGCTCGCGGGCTACCTGAACAAGCTTGTCAACGATGAGATGCCCTGCGCCGTGACCCTTGGCTGACGGATCGACAGCCACCGTGCGTACCTCTCCGAGGTCGGCCCACAGAACGTGGAGCGCCCCGCAACCGAGAACCGTCCCAGTGCGTTCGGCGACCCAGAACTCCTGCACGGCCTCGTACAGAGTGACCAGATTCTTCTCCAGGAGAATTCTGCCCGCGTAGATGTCGATGAGGCGCTTGATCTCGGGAATATCGGAGGTACGCGCTCGTCGGACTACCAATTCGCCGCCGCCGTGTGTCGCTGTGGTGCTGTTCGAAGTCGGTTCCGAAGCGCCGTCGACGTCGTGTCGACTCGCCCGGTTCGGCGCAGAAGTCATGTGGTGAACAGTAGTCAACCGATGAACGGATATTCTTCTGGTGTGTCCGTTACTCCACGCGCCGTCCACGTACCGGGACACCACGTATGACCGACGGAGTGCCGCCGCCGGGAGTGCCTCCGACTGCGGGGCTTCCGCACGGTAACTCGGCGACCGGACGTACCGAGGACGTGCCGATCCTCAACATCGCCAACGTCCTGACCGTTCTGCGAATCGCCCTCGTTCCGGTCTTCCTCGTCGTGTTGTTCGTCGGCGACGGCCACGACACGGGGTGGCGTATAGGTGCGACCGTGGTCTTCGCGGTCGCCGCCATCACCGATCGCATCGACGGGCAGTTGGCCCGCAAGTACGGTCTGGTGACCGAATTCGGCAAGATGGCCGACCCGATCGCGGACAAAGCACTGATCGGTGCTGCGTTGATCGGACTCTCGATACTCGGAGACCTCGCATGGTGGGTGACCATCGTCATCGCTGCGCGTGAAATCGGGATCACCCTGGTTCGCTTCGCGGTGCTGAGACACGGCGTCATACCTGCAGGCCGGGGCGGCAAGGTCAAAACGCTCGTGCAGAGTTTCGCGATCGGCTTCTATCTCTTCCCGCTGCCCTACGAAGTGCGGTTCGCGTCGGTCACGTTGATGGGATTGGCCGTATTCCTGACGGTGTACACCGGCCTCGACTACATCGTGCAGGCGATTCGTCTGCGGCGCGGTTCATCGTCGTGACCGACCCGCTGGGACACTCGACGGGTGAAGCAGAGCGTGGCGGTATAGGGTCGGGAACCAATCCAGCCGTATCCTTCGTTGTAGCTGCAGAGGGTCGAAGTAGACGAACAGATCAAGAACAGTTCGCAGCGACGTGACGTGAGATCGTCACGAAATCGGACGGACTGATTCAACGAGGAGGAGCGAGATGGCGCTGCTATTGCGTGAAGCACTCGGCGACAGCCTGCGGCGCACTCGCGTTGCACAGAGTCGGACACTGCGCGAAGTCTCCAACACGGCGCGTGTCAGCCTCGGCTACCTTTCCGAGGTCGAACGAGGACGAAAGGAAGCATCGAGCGAACTTCTCGCGGCGATCTGCGATGCGCTCGCAGTTCCCCTCGCGGATGTGATGAGCGAGGTCAGCGTGTCCCTGTCGGAGTGGGCAGTCGCCACGCGAGCAGCCGAAGCCGAAGCCGCGGCCAGTGCCGAAGAAGCATCGCCTCGTATCTCCGGAGAAACCAGAGTGGTGATTCCTGCTCCCGCGCGGGCTCTCGCTGCTGCGTGAGCTCCAGCGACGCGGACCCAAACCGCTAGGCTGAAATCAATACGCACGGCAAACCGACCAGACCAGTATTCTCGTGGCACGGGCAGCACCCCCAACGCGCGATACACGGCGCTCAAGATGGAGGCAGGATCAACCCATGGCTAATCCTTTCGTCAAGGCCTGGAAGTACATGATGGCGCTCTTCAATTCCAAAATCGACGAGAAGGCCGACCCCAAGGTTCAGATTCAGCAGGCGATCGAAGACGCACAGCGCCAGCACCAGGCACTGTCTCAGCAGGCGGCGTCGGTGATCGGCAACCAGCGTCAGCTGGAAATGAAGCTGAGCCGTCAGCTCGACGAGGTCGAGAAGCTCAACGCGAACGCGCGGCAGGCGGTGACGCTCGCCGACCAGGCGGCGGCAGCAGGCGACGTCGACAAGGCCACCCAGTACACGAACGCCGCCGAGGCGTTCGCTGCGCAGCTCGTGACAGCCGAGCAAAGCGTCGAGGACTTGAAAGTTCTGCACGACCAGTCTCTGCAGGCAGCATCGCAGGCGAAGAAGGCAGTCGAGCAGAACGCGATGGCGCTGCAGGCAAAGGTCGCTGAACGCACGAAGCTGCTCAGCCAGCTCGAGCAGGCGAAGATGCAGGAGAAGGTCAGCGAGTCGTTGCGGTCGATGGACAGCACGCTGTCCGCGCCTGGTAACACTCCGAGCCTGGACGCCGTTCGCGACAAGATCGAGCGGCGCTACGCGGACGCACTCGGTTCCGCCGAACTGGCGCAGAACACGGTGTCCGGACGCATGATGGAGGTGCAGCAGGCATCGGTACAGATGGCCGGGCACAGCAGGCTCGAGCAGATTCGGGCATCCATGGCAGGCGACTCGTTGCCGTCGGGCAACTCGGCCTCGGCGGCCAAGCCGTCCATCGCCAAGTCTCCGAACGCGACCCCTGAGCCTCCGGCACAGAACTAGTCGAACGTGAGCAAGGAACAGCATGGCCGACCACGAACGTGGTCGGCCATGCCCGTATCCGACTCGGTGTCGGCGGTGCGAGGCGCTGCAGACACTGCTCGTAGATCCGTGGAATCGGCGGTCCAGGCGGTAGGGCGCTGGAACGACCCGCGGAGGAAGCACATTCGTCGGATCCGCCGCGCCCGACGCCGTGGCACGTGGCTGGGTAGCGCGTCCGGTGTCTCGGCGGCGTCCACTGCTGGACTTGCGGTGGCGTCGGCGCCGGAGTGGGCAATGATCGTGACCGGTGGCGGTGCGGCTGTGTTCGCGGTTCCTGCCGTGTTGGCGATCGGTCGTTACCGGCGTCTGAAAGCGCAGCCGATGCCTGCGGCCAGGCCGGCCAAGACCGTATTGCCGCACCGATCGTCCGCATCGTTCGAGCCGATGTCTCGACTGGTAGGTGCACAGTCGAGTCTGTACGAGCTCACCGGAATTCTGATGCGGTCGGAGTTCGTGGACCCGGCGGAAGTCGCGGAGACGACAGACGTGGCCAGCAGCGCAGCTCGTGCGTTGACGGACATGGCTGCCGATATCGTCGCCATGGAGCGTGCTGCGGAGGGCAGTGCTCGCGCAGCGAGCCATCTCACCGCCACAATCGCCGCTGCTGCAGTCGAACTGGACAACGGCGTCGACCAATACGAGGAACTGGTTGCGGCAGCAGCTCGCTTGACCAGTCCCAACGGGCTGCCGTCGAGCGCAGTGGAAGGGCGCAAAGCCGAGTTGATCTCGGCGACCGACCGCTTGGAAGGGTGGGCGAGTGCGCTCGCGGAGTTGGCTGCGATCAGAAGTCGGCATCTCTGAAGTTCGGCATCTCTCAAGTTCGGCGGCCCTGAAGTTCGGCGGCTCAGGGTCTTCACCCATCTTTCCCTGAACTCCGTGCCGGATCGGTGATCCGACCGTCCTTGCGTGCCAGGATCGAAGCACACAAGGAAAGGGAAATACCATGTTCTGGAAAATTCTCGGCGTGATCGTCCTGGTCTGGCTCGCCTTCGCAGTGCTGGGCGCAGTGATCAAGGGACTGTTCTGGGTTGCGGTGGCCGGCGCGATCGTATTCGGAATCTACTGGCTGTTCAAGGCGATCACTGCGGACTCGGACCGCGACCTGACCAAGCTATGACGGTCACCGTTGGAGGCTGGACGCCGAACCTACCAGCACGTTGACGGCGCGGGGCACAACCTCTATGCATACGGGTAGAGGGGGAAACCGCTCGCCGTCCGCGTAGGCGACCATCCCCTGGGCAGTGAGTGTCACTCGTGCTGCCCGATAGGTATCGACCTCCGGCAACGTGACGTGAGTGCCCTTGTACAGAGTGGGGAAGAGTCTGACCAATCGGGTTCTGCTCGACGCCCGCACGACGGTGACATCGAGGAGACCGTCGTCGGCACGCGCGTCGGGGCAGATTGCCATTCCGCCGCCGTAGGTAGGTCCATTCCCGACGGTCACCAGTGTGGCGTCGACATCGAAGGATCGATCGTCGAGTTCGAGTCGGTAACGAATGGGCCGAAATCTGCTCAATTCCAACAACATTGCAATGTTGTAGCGCAATGGCCCCCTCGGCCAGCGGAGTCTGTTCGCGCGTTCGGTCACCAAGCTGTCGAATCCGCTGGAGAGAACGGTGGCGAACCATCTGCCATCGACTCGCCCGAGATCCATGGTTCGAACTCTGCCTTCGCCGACGATGTCGGCTGCGGCAACGGGATCCCCGAGTGGCACTCCGAGCAACCGAGCGAAATCGTTGCCCGTGCCGGCGGGCGCTACCGCAATCGGTGTGGCTGTCGTGGCGACGGCTTGCAGCGCAAGGTTGACCAGTCCGTCACCGCCGACGGCCACCAGTGCGTCCGTTCCGGCGCGAACGGCTCGCTTGGTCGATTCGAGCGCCTCGCCAGGTGTTCGACCCTCGATGGTGATCACGCGTGTACCACGGTCGCGAAGACGGGCAACCACGACTTCCGACACCCTCGATGCACGTCCGTTCCCGGCGGTGGGGTTCGTCAGGACGGTTACGGTCACGGGATCAGCTTGCCAGGATTCAGCACGCCTGCGGGGTCGACCGCCACCTTCATGGCACGCAGCAACGTCGCCCCGACGGTTCCGACCTCGGCTGACATGTACGGGAGGTGATCTCGTCCGACCGCGTGGTGGTGCGTGAGCGTCGCGCCGAGTTCCATCATTGCTCGGGTGGCGGCATCCTTGGCTGTTCGCCACTGAGTCGACGGGTCTTCGGCCGTGGCGCAGACCACCGTGAAGTACAACGATGCACCTGTCGGATAGACGTGCGAAATGTGGCACATCACGATCGGCGGGGTGCCCAGTTCGGTCAGCGTTCCTACGAGTGTCGACGAGATGGTTGCCCGAACCGAGGCCAGCGCCGCCCAGCTGGTGGCAGTTTCCATAGTCTCGGCGAACGCACCCGCGTCGAGGAGCGAGTCGCGAAGGTACGGTGCGTCGAAGCGCTCGTGTTCCCAGCGCCGCGCGCTCTCGGAACTACGGACTTCACCGCCGCGTGCGGTGACGACGCCGTCGGCCGTGTTTGCCCGGGCCTGTACCTCCGCGCGCGTGCCCTCGAACGTTGCGACGGCGATGCAGCCACCGTCCTTCGATCCGTTGACCGCGGTCTCGGTCTCGTCCGACAATCTCATGACGGTCGGCCCACCGGTCGTCGCTGCCAGATCCCGAAATGCCGCTGCGCCGCTGACGAAGTCGGGGAACCACCACGATCGGTACTCGGTGCATTCGGGAACCGGGTGCACACGGACGGTCACCGAGGTGATGATTCCCAGCGTTCCCTCCGAGCCGAGGAAGACCTGGCGCAGGTCGGGGCCCGCAGCAGATGCGGTTGCCCGCCCGCACACGGTGATGCCGATCGGAGTCACGACGGTCATCGATTCGACCATGTCGTCGAAGCGGCCGTACCCGGCAGATGCTTGGCCGGAGGACCGTGTCGCTGCAAACCCGCCGATACTGGCGAACGCGAAGGATTGGGGGTAGTGGCCGAGCGAGAGCCCGTGCCGAGCGAGCATCTGTTCCGCCTCGGGGCCGCAGACGCCCGCTTGCAGAGTCGCCGTTCGTGACACCTCGTCGAGTGTCGTCATCGCGTTCATGCGGCGTGTGCTGATGGTGATCACCGTGTCGAACCACTCACGAACCGGATCCACCCCGCCGACGACGCTGGTTCCACCGCCGAACGGAACGACAGCGATCGACTCGTCGCTGCAGTACCGGAGAAGGGCATGGACTTCTTCTTCGTCCGCGGGGAACACGACGGCGTCAGGAGCGAACTGGAGCGTTCCGGAGCGTCG
>NZ_LVCV01000343.1 GCF_001647195.1 Rhodococcus sp. EPR-157
CGGAGTGCTGTTGTGGCAGCACCTGTTCTGGTTCTTCGGGCATCCCGAGGTGTACATCATCGCGTTGCCGTTCTTCGGGATCGTGTCGGAGATCTTCCCGGTGTTCTCGCGTAAGCCGATGTTCGGATACACCACCTTGATCTACGCGACGATCGCCATCGCGGCGCTCTCGATCGCGGTCTGGGCGCACCACATGTACGCCACCGGTGCGGTGTTGTTGCCGTTCTTCTCCTTCATGACCTTCCTGATCGCAGTGCCGACGGGTGTGAAGATCTTCAACTGGATCGGCACGATGTGGCGAGGTCAGGTGACGCTCGAGACACCGATGTTGTTCTCGATCGGGTTCTTGATCACGTTCCTCTTCGGTGGTCTGTCCGGTGTGCTGTTGGCCTCGCCGCCGATCGACTTCCATGTCACCGACACCTACTTCGTGATCGCGCACTTCCACTACGTGGTGTTCGGAACGGTGGTGTTCGCGACGTATGCCGGTATCTACTTCTGGTTCCCGAAGATGACGGGCCGGATGATGGACGAGACGCTCGGCAAGTGGCACTTCTGGTTGACGTTCTTCGGGTTCCACGGCACGTTCCTGGTGCAGCACTGGCTCGGCAACGAAGGTATGCCGCGTCGCTACGCCGACTACCTGGCCTCGGATGGGTTCACCACGCTCAACATCATTTCCACGATCGGTGCGTTCGTGCTCGGTGCGTCGACGTTGCCGTTCGTGTGGAATGTGTTCAAGTCCTACCGGTACGGCGAAGTGGTCACCGTCGATGATCCGTGGGGATATGGCAACTCGCTGGAGTGGGCGACCTCGTGCCCGCCGCCGCGGCACAATTTCACGGAGTTGCCGCGGATCCGGTCCGAACGACCGGCGTTCGAGCTGCACTATCCGCACATGGTCGAGCGGCTCCGCGCCGAAGCCCACGTCGGACCGGGCAGTCACGGTGGACAGACCACCGAAGTCCTCGAACAGGCACGCCGCGCACCACTGGCCACCAGCGACCACGAACACTCCGGCGACCCGGATCCGAAGTAGCCGATAAGACTTACGCGAAGAGCCCCTCCCGGTACCCGGGCGGGGCTCTTCGCTTGCGACAATGTCCGTGAAGCGAACCAGCCACAATTTCGACGGCCCGAATCGGAACCGTCGTGCAGGAAGGGAGAATCGGTGCCGTCATCGGACACCGCTGTACTCGTCACGGTGACAGGCCCGGACAAACCGGGTGTCACCTCGGTCCTGTTCGCGGCACTCTCGCGCCACCAGGTCGACCTGCTCGACGTCGAGCAGGTCGTCATCCGTGGTCGGTTGACCCTCGGTGTGTTGCTGTCATGTCCCAACGACCCCGAGGAGCTCCAGGAAGAACTGGAGGAAGCGATGGCGACCGTCGGCGTCCACGTCGACGTCGAGATCGGCGCCGACCCGGTCGGCAATCGCGTGTTGGCAACACACGTGGTCGTGGTGCTCGGTCGGCCGGTCACCGCTCGGGCGTTCAGCACCATCTCCCGCGAGCTGGCGAGGCAGGGCGCAAACATCGATTCGATACGCGGCGTCGCCGACTACCCGGTCACCGGTCTCGAACTGTTGGTCACCGCAACCAACACCTCACCTGATGCCGATCGCCAACTTCGGACCGGTCTTTCCGAAATTGCTGCAGGCGTCGGCGTCGACGTGGCAGTCGAGCGCGAAGGAATCTCTCGTCGGTCCAAGCGTCTCATCGTGTTCGACGTGGACTCCACTCTTGTCCAGGGCGAGGTCATCGAAATGCTGGCTGCAAAGGCCGGTCGCGAGGACGAAGTCCGCAAGGTAACCGAGTCGGCGATGCGCGGGGAGATCGACTTCACCGAATCGCTGCACCAGCGGGTGCAGGCGTTGGCTGGACTCGACGCGTCGGTCATCGACGAGGTGAGCGAGGAGCTGGAGTTGACGGCCGGAGCGCGAACCACGATTCGCACGTTGCGGAGACTTGGCTACCACTGTGGCATCGTCTCCGGAGGCTTCCGTCAAGTCATCGATAGCCTCGCTCACGAGCTCGAACTGGACTTCGTCAAGGCGAACACCCTCGAAATCGTCGACGGCAAGCTCACCGGGCGGGTAGTAGGTGAGATCATCGATCGCGCGGCCAAGGCGACTGCGCTGCGCGAGTTCGCAGCGCAGTCCGGGGTATCGATGGAACAGACGGTCGCGGTGGGCGATGGTGCAAACGACATCGACATGTTGACGGCGGCAGGTCTCGGCGTCGCGTTCAATGCGAAGCCGGCGCTCCGCGAGATCGCGGACACGGCGATCTCGCATCCCTATCTTGATGCCGTTCTGTTCATGCTCGGAGTCACCCGCGGTGAGATCGAGGCGGCCGATGCCGTCGACGGTGGTGTCCGCCGCGTCCCGATCCTGTGACGGACGTCCCGGTCGACGAGGGGCCGCGAAGTACGTTGGTGCAGCGCCACGCGGTTCTTTCGCGTGGCTACGGCGGACGTACGGATCCACCGGACCCCGCCGACGTGCTCGCCATGCCGGTGGTTCTGCACATCCCCAAAGTGGACCCACCGGCGCGCAGTAGCCTCCTCGAAGCTGCAGCGTCGGCCGCGGTGGCCCTGTGTCTCGACGAACGAGTCGGACCGGGTGGCGAGTGGGAGGAGTGCTTCCTGGCATGGACGGGTGCTCGCATTCGGAAAGTTGCCCGACGGGCCCGAGGTGCACAGTGGGAGGCCGCCCAAGCCGTGCCGGGCGTGACCGTCGAGGTCGGCGGAGCTCAGGTCCGTGCGTTCGTACCGGGCAGAGTCGGCGATCTCGATCCCCGAATCAAGCGACTCCAGATCGGCGGCACCGATCTGGAGCACGACGAGCCAGGACCTGCCCGTCCGGACACACCTGTGCTGTGGATCGACCCGACCCTGAAGATGACCGTCGGCAAGGCGGCCGCGCAAGTTGGACATGCATCGATGTTGCTCGCCGGTTCGATGACCGCCGCGCAATGTGTGCACTGGTCGGTCTCCGACTTTGCGTGTTCGGTTCGCGATGCCGATGCGAACCAGTGGCGACGCGCCGAAGCCCTTGTCGATGAAGGACGAGCAGTCGCCGTGCGGGATGCCGGGTTCACCGAGGTGGCTCCGGGCTCCATGACCGTCATTGCGACAGTGGAGCGCTGAACGAGAGTCAGGGTCCACTGTCGTCGAACTGGCTGTTTCTGAAGGTGCCAGTGAGCGATGAAACTGGACGACATGCGATCGAACAGCCGTGCCCGACAACTCACTGTCCGTCTGATAGCGCTCTATGTCGGACTCTGGCTCTACGGACTCTCGATGGCGTTGATGGTGACTGCGAGCCTCGGTCTCGACCCGTGGGACGTGTTCCATCAGGGTGTGAGCAAGCACCTGCCGCTGAGCTTCGGGACGATCACCGCGTTGACCGGACTCGTAGTTCTGCTCGCGTGGATCCCGCTGCGGCAGAAGCCTGGGCTGGGCACCGTGAGCAACGTGGTGGTCATAGCCGTGTCGGTCGACGTCTCGCTGAGCTGGCTCCCCGCGGTCGACGACGTGGCCGCGCGGACAGCGCTGCTGACGACCGGGATCGTCATGAACGCGTTCGCGACCGCGTTGTACATCGGTGCGGAGATGGGTCCGGGGCCGCGCGACGGCTTGATGACGGGACTCGTCGCGCGCACCGGTTTGTCCATCCGCTTGGTTCGTACGTGCATCGAATTGGTGGTGGTCGTGACCGGTTGGCTGCTCGGTGGCAACGTCGGAGTCGGAACTCTGTTGTACGCGTTCGGAATCGGACCTCTCGTTCAGCTGTTCATGACCTACTTACCGTCGCTGCGCAGTACGAGCACCGTCGCACCCGACAATGCGATCGACGAGCCTGCTTCGATGGGGGAGGAGTTCGCAGGTACTCCGTCTGGCGAGGAGGAATCGAAGACCGGAACGAATCGTGTTGCTGCCCAGTCGGGGCACGCCAACGAGACTTCGGTCGGACCACCCGAGTGCACGATCAACAACGAACTGGCGTCGTCGACGGGCACGCCGTCAGGCTCGTAGGAGCGGACATCGCTGCCGTCGACCCACGCCTGCATCGTTCGTACCGAGTCGTCGTTCCAGGATTCCGTGTTCATCTCGTGCCCGAACGCGTCGAACCATACGACATCAGGCCTGCCGCTCAGAGTGTCGCGGCCGATGAAGAATTCCTGCTGGCGGAGTGAAGGTGCGCTGCGCCGGATTCGCAGCAGCCGTGTGACGAACGCGACCAGTTCGGTGTCAACTTCCGACCATTCGATCGCCCACGAGTCGGCCGCAGCGGCGTCGGCGGGAACGCAGTATGCATTGTTGTTGCCGAATTGAGTGTGCCCCAATTCGTCTCCGGCGAGGAGCATGGGGGTGCCGGTCGACAGTGTGAGCGTCGCAAGCAGTGCTCGGGCGTGGCGATCACGCGCAGACACGATCGATGGATCGTTGGTCGGACCCTCGACCCCGTGACTGGTCGACAGATTGTTGTCGGTGCCGTCTCGGTTCTCTTCGCCGTTCGCCTCGTTGTGCTTGTGCGAGTACGACACCAGATCGCGGACGGTGAAACCGTCGTGTGCGGTGACGAAATTGACCGACGCCCATGGCTTTCGGACGCCGCCGCCGTAGATGTCCTCCGAGCCGGCAAGTCTCGACGCCAGTTCCCTGACGCCGGACTGCCCGGACCAGAATCTACGCACCGTGTCGCGGTATCGGTCGTTCCACTCCGACCACATGCTGCCGAATCCACCCACTTGATAGCCGGCACCTGTGGCGTCCCACGGCTCGGCGATCAGTTTCCGGCTCGATAGGACCGGATCTGTGGTGATAGCAGTGAGAAGCGGAGCGCGAGAATCGAATCGCCATCCACCTGGTCGGCCGAGGGTGCTGGCGAGGTCGAATCGGAAGCCGTCGACGCCCATGTCGTCGGCCCAGTATCGGAGGCTGTCGCACACCATGCGTACGACGGCGGGTGACGCCGAGTCCAGTGTGTTTCCGCAGCCGGTGAGGTCGACGTCGTACCCGCGGGCGTCCAGCAGGTAGTACCCGGGTGCGTCGAGACCGCGCCAACTGATCGACGGCCCGGCAACGGAGGATTCGCACGTGTGGTTGTAGACGACGTCGAGGACGACTTCGATGCCGGCCGAATGCAATGCGTCGACCATCACCTTGAATTCGGAGATCTCGTTGCCCGGAACCGAGGCGAACCGAGGATCCGGAGCGAAGTAGGCGCCGGTCGAGTAGCCCCAGTGATTTCGCATGCCGCGCGCGCGAACGTCCGGTTCGGTCAGCATCGCCTGTACGGGAAGCAGTTCCACGGTCGTCACGCCCAGCCTGGTGAGATGTTCCAGGACCGCTGGTGCCGTCAGACCGAGGTAGGTGCCACGATGGCTGATCGGCACACCGGGGTGCCGGGCCGTGTACGCGCCCACGTGCAGCTCGTACAGAACAGTTCGATCCCACGGCACGGTCGGTCGGTCGATCTGCCTGACGGTCGGCGGCGCGGTGACCACGGACAGCGGCATGTGGCCGAGCGAATCGACCCTGCTTGCCTGGCCGAACGGCTCGTCCTCGTAGGGCAGGAGTGCAGAGGCAGCGCCGAGACGGCCGGTGATCTGCCGAGCTGCCGGATCGAGAAGGATCTTGTGTTCGTTGAAACGACGACCGTTGGTCGGGTCCCACGGTCCGTGTGCTCGGATTCCGTATCGCGCTCCAGGCTCGACGCCGGGGACGAATCCGTGCCAGATTCCGAAGGTTCGACTGCGCAGTTCGACGCGTCGCTCGCTGCCGTCGTCGTCGACGAGACAGATCTCGACACCATCGGCGGCGGGGGAGTGGACTGCGAATTGCGTACCACCGTGGGTAGAGGTTGCCCCGAGAGGGAACGCCGAACCCGGGGCAGGGATGTCCGCGCGGGCAGGGTGGATGGCTGTCTGACGCGCGGTGTGATGAGATTTGGACGACACGCATGGAGATCCTGCCGTGTAAGCGCGGCGGATGTGCGACAAGATGGACAACGTGTCTGAACCGGATCCCGATCTGCTCATCGATTTCAACGACGTTCTCATCAGGCGGGGTGGAGTTACACTCGTCGGCCCGGTGACCTGGCAGGTGGAACTCGACGAACGGTGGGTCGTTCTCGGGCCGAACGGTGCGGGCAAGACGTCGTTGATGCGCATCGCCGCCGCTGAAGTTCATCCCACCTCCGGCACAGCACATGTGCTCGGCGAGGTGTTGGGCAAGGCCGACGTCGCCGACCTGAAACCCCGCATCGGTCTGTCGTCCTCCGCCCTCGCTCACCGCATTCCTGCCGACGAAATCGTCAGCGATCTGGTCGTCTCGGCGGGGTACAGCGTCCTCGGTCGCTGGCGCGAGCGCTACGACGACATGGACACCGAGCGTGCAGTCGAGATGCTGGAGAGCCTCGGCGCCGAGCACCTGGCTCAGCGGACCTACGGAACACTGTCCGAAGGTGAGCGCAAGCGCGTACTGATCGCGCGGGCACTCATGACCGATCCCGAACTGCTCCTCCTCGACGAACCCGCCGCCGGTCTCGACCTCGGTCGTCGTAAGGAACTCGTCGCACGGTTGGCCGACCTCGCGGCCGATCCGGATGCGCCGGCAACGGTGCTGATCACGCACCATGTGGAAGAAATCCCACCCGGCTTCAGCCATGCGCTGCTGTTGAAAGAAGGCGGTGTGGTCGCCAAGGGCTTCGTCGACGACGTCATCACGGCGGAGAACCTCACCGAGGCCTTCAGTCAGTCCATCACCCTGGACCGCGTCGACGGTCGGTTCTTCGCCCGACGCACCAGGGCCGCCGGTCAGCACCGCCGCTGAGGAGTCCGACATCACGGCGTTGTAGTTTCGAGGAGATGTCTTCCACCGAGCTCCCGCCCACCGAGGCCTCACCAGTCCGTGATGCCTCGACCGTCATCCTCCTGCAGAACCGCGATGACGGCATCGAGGTTTTCCTGCTGGAGCGGGTCGGTGGCATGGCATTTGCCGGCGGCATGACCGTGTTCCCCGGCGGCGGTGTCGACATCTCCGATGCAGATTCCGATCTCGAGTGGGCTGGACCCCCGCCTAGCTGGTGGGCGAGCAGGTTCGGAGTCGACGAGCGCAAGGCGGCAGCTCTCGTGTGCGCCGCCGCCCGGGAGACGTTCGAGGAATGCGGAATTCTGCTGGCAGGGCCCACCACAGACAGCGTCGTGACCGATACGGACGTCTATGCCGAGGATCGGGGTGCACTCGAGCGGCGCGAGCAGACCTTCGGTGAGTTCCTCACCCGAAATGGGCTCGTTCTTCGAGCGGATCTACTGCGTCCGTGGTCGAACTGGATCACTCCCGTGGGCGAGAAGCGCCGCTACGACACCAGGTTCTTCGTTGCAGTGCAACCGGAGGGTCAATATGCCGACGGTGCAACCACGGAGGCTGCATCGGTGAGGTGGCGGTCTCCCGAGTCCGCGTTGGACGACTGGCGTGAGGGCAGCACCGTTCTTCTGCCGCCGACGTGGAGTCAGCTGTCCGGGCTGACCCAGTTCTCCTCGGTTGGCGCCGTGCTCGCCGCATCTCCCGACATCGCCCCGATACAGCCGAATCTCTACCACGTCGACGGCGAACTTCGAGTCGAATTCCCCGGCCAGGAGCACTACTACGCGGGCAGTGCGCACCCGTGGGCCGGAGAGAAGAACCGCCACCGGTAGCGTGTGTGAACATGGCTGAGTTCGTGACTTTCGAGGTATCAGACGGCATTGGCACGATCCGGTTGGATCGTCCTCCGATGAATGCGTTGAACCGTCAGGTGCAGGAGGAGATTCGTGCCGCTGCGCGCGTGGCGACCGTCGATTCGTCCGTCAGAGCGGTGATCGTCTACGGCGGGGAGAAGGTCTTCGCCGCGGGAGCGGACATCAAGGAAATGGTCGAACTGACGTCTGCTCAGATGACCGACATCGCCGGTGATCTTCAGTCCGCGCTCGGTTCGTTGGCAGACATTCCGAAGCCGGTCGTCGCCGCGATCACCGGGTACGCACTCGGCGGTGGGCTCGAAGTGGCGCTGGGTGCAGATCGGCGCATCGCCGGTGACAACGCGAAGCTGGGGGTGCCCGAAGTGCTGTTGGGCGTCATTCCCGGCGGCGGCGGTACTCAGCGTCTCGCGCGCCTGGTTGGTCCGAGCAAGGCCAAGGACATGGTGTTCACAGGTCGATTCGTCGGTGCCGAGGAAGCGCTGCGGATCGGACTGGTCGACGAGGTGGTCGCTCCCGACGAGGTATACAACGCGGCACGGAAGTGGGCGGCGCAGTTCACCACCGGGGCCTCGCGGGCGCTTGCAGCCGCGAAGGCGTCGATCGATCAGGGTCTCGACGTCGACCTGGGAACTGGCCTCAAGATCGAAGCGCAGCAGTTCGCGGCGTTGTTCGGCACCAAAGACCGGACCATCGGAATGGAATCGTTCATCGCCAACGGACCGGGCAAAGCCGAGTTCGTCGGGGAATGACCTCGGCTGACAACTAGAACTTGTTCATTTTCTACTGGATAGTAGGCTGCCCTGATGACTGCAAGCCCGCACGACGGTAACTCCGACGCCACACTCCACTTGGTTCCGGACGCTCCGAACGACCCCGCGCCCAATCCGCACGCCACCGCCGAGCAGGTCGAGGCTGCGCGCAGTGACACAAAGCTTGCTCAGGTGCTCTATCACGACTGGGAAGCGGAGACGTACGACGACAAATGGTCGATCTCGTACGACGAGCGATGCATCGACTACGCGCGTGGGCGCTTCGACCAGGCCGTCAGCGGGCAACCGAGCGCTCAGGACGCACTTCCGCACGGACGTGCACTGGAATTGGGGTGCGGAACCGGCTTCTTTCTCCTCAATCTCATGCAGGCCGGTGTTGCCGACAAGGGATCGGTCACGGATTTGTCACCCGGCATGGTCAAGGTCGCGCTGCGCAACGCCGAGCACCTGAACCTGGATGTGGATGGACGGGTCGCGGACGCCGAAACCATCCCGTACGAGGACAACACCTTCGACCTGGTTGTCGGGCATGCGGTTCTGCACCACATTCCCGACGTCGAGCAGTCGTTGCGGGAGGTGCTACGGGTGCTCAAGCCCGGTGGACGTTTCGTGTTCGCGGGTGAGCCCACCACGATAGGGAACTTCTACGCGCGGTGGCTCGGGCGACTCACCTGGGAGGCGACGACAAGGGCCACCAAATTGCCGTTCCTCGCGAGTTGGCGCAAACCGCAGGAAGAACTCGACGAATCTTCACGCGCTGCTGCGCTCGAAGCCGTCGTCGACCTGCATACCTTCGACCCGACCGATCTCGAGAACATCGCTCGCAGCGCCGGCGCCGTCGAGGTACAGGCGCAGACCGAGGAATTTGCCGCTGCGTTGCTCGGCTGGCCGGTACGCACATTCGAGGCCGCGGTTCCGGCCGAGAAGCTCGGCTGGAACTGGGCACGGTTCGCCTTCGGTGGGTGGAAGACCTTGAGCTGGGTGGACGAGAACGTACTCGAGCACGTGGTGCCCCGCAGCTTCTTCTACAACGTGATGATCACCGGAGTGAAGTCCGACTGAGCTCCTCCCTCACCACATGCCCTACGAGTTCGACGGCACCGACATCGACTTTCTGTCCAGCGATGTCGGTGTCGTTGCACTACGCCGGATCGACGAACTGCCCCTGACCAAGGCCTCGATGCTCGCCGATATTGCGACGGCGCGTGCGTCGTTCGGAGATCGTGCCGCCGCGCTGGTGGAGACGACACGTCTTCGGCGAAAGGCACGAACCAAGCTGTCGGATGTAGGCAGTTGGCTACTGACCGACGATGCTGTCCAGCAGGCGACGCCGTCGATCATCGCTCGGCGTCGGGCAGAGCGTTTGGCGGGACGCGACGTGCACGACGTCACCTGCTCCATCGGTACTGAACTCGCGGCACTGACGAAGACGCCGGGACTGGTGATCGGCAGCGATCTGGACGCCGTACGACTGCGGATGGCGACACTCAACGTTCCTGGCGCAGCCGTGCTGCGTGCAGATGCACTCACACCGACCACCCACGGCACAGTTGTGCTCGCCGACCCGGGGCGACGTGCGGGAGGCAGGCGAACCTACGATCCAGCGGCGCTCGAGCCACCGCTGCCTGCGCTGCTCGAGAACTACGCGCGCAGGGATCTCGTCGTCAAATGTGCTCCGGGTCTGGACTTCGACGCACTGGGGTGGGACGGCGAGATCGAATTGGTGTCGCTGGACGGTGGCGTCAAGGAAGCGTGTCTGTGGTCGTCGGGTCTGACCGACACCACCGTCGGTCGGCGCGCATCGGTGTTGACCTCGGACGGATGGAACTACGAGATCACCGACGCAGAGCCGGACGATATCGAGGTCGCGCCGCCGGGTCAGTGGATCATCGATCCGGACGGCGCCGTGGTGCGGGCCGGCCTGGTGCGCCACTACGCGGCCAAGCACGGGTTGTGGCAACTCGATCCCCGAATCGCTTATCTGACAGGTGATTCCGTGCCCATCGGAGTCAATGGTTTCAGGATTCTCGAGAGAATCAAGTTCTCTGAGAAGACGCTGCGGCAAGCATTGACGAGCCATCGATGTGGGTCCGTGGAGATCCTGGTGCGGGGGATCGACGTGGATCCGGCTGTGCTCCGACCGCGCCTGAAGTTGAAGGGCGACGTCGCGCTGTCGGTGATCATCACGCGCATCGAGCGATCAGGCGTGGCTTTCATCTGTGCGGCGCGAGAACCGGGCCGCACGTATCACGGTGCGTAGGTGAAGATTTCACCGAGGTAGGACGCGGTGATCACCTGGCCGTCCGGCCCGATCGACGTACCGACGGTGAATCCTGCCGCGCCAGGCAGTACTCGATCCGAGATCGTTTCCCCGGTACCGGAATTCAGCGAGGTCAGGTACAGCTCATCGCCTCGGCCGGTCACGGTCACCAGCGTGCCGTCCTTGGCCTGCACTGGGGTTCCCAATTGCTGCACGTCATCTCGTGACCACGCCACGCTGGCGCTGTCCCCGTCGTCACGGATAGCGCGCACACCTGTTCGGCCGCCGACCGGAACGATGTAGCCGTCAGACGACACCGACGGAGTACCCCTGTCTCCGAATCCGGCTCCGAACGTCCACTTCACCGAACCGTCCACGGTATCGAACGCACTCAGCCGACCGTCGACATCAGCGAGATAGACAGTATCTCCGTCACTGGACAGCACCGGACTCGACGTAACAGCGGCAGGAAGTAGTTCCGACGACCACGTCTCGGTTATCGCGGGCGTCGCCGAGGCGTCGTAATGCAGCGACACCAATTGCGGTGCAACGGCACCGGGTCGCCACAGGACGAGAAAGATCTCGGACGCATCCAGATCGACGGCAGGCGTGGCGGGCACTGCACACTCCGGCGATCCGGTAGCGCAGTCCTCGAGCCCGGTATTCGGAGGCAAGAAGTCGGTATCCGGCGACGCGAGGAAGTCCGGAAGCGCGACGAGATCATGGATCGGCACAACAGTCTGGCCGGTCTGAGTGTCCAGGATATTCATCTGCCCGAACTGAGTGACCGCGAGAACGCTTCCATCGCCCAGGAACTGAGCCGACCGGGGCACACCATAGGTAGGTGTGCGCCACCGAAGCTGGCCGTGATCGTTGTACGAGGAGAATCCACCGTTGTCGCCGACGTAGATGTTGGCGACCGAATCCACGAGCGGTGTTGCGGTCGCGACGGATGGGCCGATGCGATTACACCAGCGCTTGCGGCCGGAATCGATCTCGAACGAGAAGAGATTGCAACCGGATTCGGTGTAGGCACCGACGAACATCTGACCGGTCGACGCGATCGACAGCGGTGAGACGACCGCGCCCCCCAACGGGCGCGTCCAGTCGAGGGAGACGTCGGACAAGCCGGAGAGGTCGGAAGTGCTGCTGTTGCGGGAGTCGCCGTGGGCAACCGGCCAGCCGCCCGCGGCGAACGCGTCGATGCTGCCCTGATCGCTCCCACACGCGACGGCAGTCAACGCTGCGACAGTCGCGAGCGTGGCCACACGCGTGAAACCAGCTCTGCCGCCAAGCACCTTGTGCAACTCCCTCGTCCTCGATCCCACGCGTCCAGCACAGAGACTATCCCGGCGACCGGGCCGATCAGGAAAGCGGCTCCCGTCTATCTGGGTCGTTCCGCAGGCCCTACTCGAGTCCCACTAGGGTGTCTCGGTATGACGAGCATGTGGAACGCACCGCTGCGTTCACGGTGGCGCGGATCCAGGCGACGCGACGAGGACCAGGCGCGCTTCCTTACCCTCGACTCGCTGCGCTGGGTCCTGCAGAACAAGGCGTACACCCCGTGGTACCTGGTCCGGTACTTCCGTCTCGCCCGGTTCAAGGCAGCGAACCCTCACGTCATTCTTCGCGGAATGGTCTTCCTTGGGAAGAACGTCGAGATTCACTCGACGCCGGAGCTGTCGAGGTTGGAGATCGGCCGTTGGGTACACATCGGTGACGGGAACGCGATCCGCTGCCACGAAGGCTCGCTGCGTATCGGCGACAAAGTGGTGTTCGGGAAGGACAACGTCGTCAATACCTACCTCGACATCGAGATAGGTGCGTCCACGCTCGTCGCGGACTGGTGCTACATCTGCGACTTCGACCATCGCATGGACGACGTGACGACACCCATCAAAGATCAAGGAATCGTCAAGGGGCCGGTACGGATCGGCCCGGACACCTGGATCGCGGCAAAGGTCACCGTCCTTCGCGAGACAAGCATCGGGCGCGGTTGTGTTCTGGGCGCCCACGCCGTGGTCAAGGGCACGATTCCGGACTACAGCATCGCTGTAGGTGCGCCGGCGAAGGTCGTTCGCAATCGCAAGGCCGACTGGGAGGCCGGAGCCGCGCAGCGAGCCGAATACATCGCGGCGCTGGAAGACATCGAGCGAAAGAAAGCACTGAAGGCAGCTGAAACAGCCAGGGGAGACTCAGCTTCGTTCGGGTAGAGCCCGTTCGACGATGACAGGCCTGGCCAGCGGGTATCGAACCTTGCGCTTGGCCGCGAGGTACACCTGCGCTGTTGCGTCGGCGACATGCTTCCAGTCGAAATCGACGGTGAGGCGCTCCCGGGCGGCCACCGCCCGATCCTGAGCTGCATCTACGTTGTCTAGCACCCGTCGAACTGCGTTCGCGAGACCGCCGACGTCAGCCGCTTCGAACGACAACCCGGTGACGCCGTCGACGATTGCCTCGCCGAGGCCACCTGCAGTCGACGCCACGAGCGGGGTTCCGGCCGCCGCAGCTTCCAATGCGATTATGCCGAACGGCTCGTAGCGGCTGGGCAGGACGATGGCGTCGGCGCCGTGCAGCCAGCCGAGTAGCTCGGTGTGATCGAGCGAACCGAGGAACGAGACTGCACGTGCGACGCGATGTGTCCGAGCCAATTGAGCCAGCCAAGCGAACTGTGTGCCTTCACCGGCGATGTGGAGGGTGGTACCAGGGTGGCTACGGCGAATGCGAGGCAACGCGGCAATGGCGTCCTGGATGCCCTTTTCGTATTCGAGTCGACCCACATACAGCAGCTTGGCAGGCTCCTGGCGTGGCTCGCGGCGTCGGAAGCTCCAGGTGCGGATGTCGATTCCGTTCCTGATCACTGCGACGGACGCGTCCCGAATGCCGAACAGGCGCGTCACTTCCTCCTTCATGGATGCCGAACACGTGATGACAGCGTCGGAATCGTTGGCGAGCCACCACTCGATCGAGTGCACCTGCCGGTTGACACGGCCGGAGATCCAGCCGCTGTGCCTGCCCGCCTCGGTGGCATGGATCGTGGACACAAGCGGCACGTCGAAGTGCTCGGCCAGCGCGATGGACGGGTGGGCGACGAGCCAGTCGTGCGCGTGAACGACGTCGGGCGTCCATCCCTCACCGAGTCCGGGCTTGCCGAGCGCGATGCCTGCTCGCACCATGGCGTGTCCCATCGCCAGCGTCCACGCCAGCATGTCCTCGCCGAAGACGAAGTGAGCAGGGTCCTCTGCGACGGCGACGACCAGCACACCGTCCTCGATGCGGTGATGGGTCGGATGCGTCGACGCATCGGTCCCCGTCGGGCGACGCGCGAGGACGACGACCTCGTGGCCCGCTCGGACGAGTTCGGTCGCCAGATGATGAACATGCCTGCCGAGGCCGCCGACCACGACCGGTGGGTATTCCCACGACACCATCAAGACCTTCAACTTCAGCGCTCCCCTCCGAACGGTCGATCCGTGCGCAGCCGCCGCGCATCGAGCGCTGGGAAGAGCCCATCCGCCCGATTCCACTGCTCCGCAAGTTCGGCCGCGCGGCCGGCGCGGCCGCGTTCGACCGCATCAGCGATCTCTCGCAGCGCATGCGCGTGAACATGTGCTCGCTGGCGTGCATATTCGGCGGCAGAATCCTTGCTGACCATGAACGCCCAGTCACTTGCGATCGTGTTGAGTGTCTCACGCACCATCTGGTCGTTCACCCGGTTGCGCAATTCGGGCCTTCCGAACGAGTGGTCCCGGTTCTTGTCGATGGCGTCGAGTGCGGTCGCGGTGACTTCGGAGTTGAGATCGACGAGGTCCTGGACGGCCTTGCCGTTCCAGACCCGCCAGTCCTTGCCCGAGCCCCACGATGACATAGGCAGATCGACGCGAGTTCCGACGAAGCCCCTGGCACGTGCGTCCGCGAGTGTTCCGACATCGATACCCGCCTCGGGTAGCGCGCGCAGCACGCGTTCGAGCCACACGGGTCCTTCGAACCACCAGTGGCCGAACAGTTCGGTGTCGAACGCAGCGACAACGAGCGCAGGTCGGCCGATCCGATCCGATTCGCTGCGGAGGCGACGACGGACCGTGTCGACGAAATCGGTGACGTGTTTGTCGATCGCAGCGGAGGCAGCTTCCGGGTCGTAGGGGGCCTTGTCTGCAGACTCGACGCCCCTGCCGGTCACCCGCGCGTGCTTGAGTCCGGTTGCGTGGTCGTAGGTGTGGAAGTCCCGGTAGGCGGAGTGGCCCGGGTAGCCGGACTTCGGTGACCACACGCGGTAACTGACGTCGAGGTCGCGACCGAAGGCGACGACGGCGGAATCGCGCACCGGCCTTCCCAAGCTCGTGTCTCCGCGCAGCGCAGGGCCGTCGACCATGAAATGGGTTACTCCGGCGTCGGCATAGCCTCGTTCCATGCCGGGCGCGTAGGCGCACTCCGGTGCCCAGATTCCGTTGGGCCGTGTGCCCAACCGCATGCGTGCATCGGCCAAACCTTCGGACAGCGAGAATTCACGGAGGCGCTCGTCCATGAGCGGCTGGAAGGGGTGTGCCAGCGGCCCGCCGAGCATCTCGACGGTGCCTGCGTCGACGAGCGGGCGCAGAACCGGCGAGCCACCGTGCCGCCAACGAGTCTCGAAGGTGGCGAGAGCGTGTGCTGCCGAACGGTGCTCGCGACTCGACAGATCTCGATCTGTCGCCTCGTGCGCACGAAGCTGCCAATTGGCGAGCCAGTGATGCATTCCCGACAGGCAGTGCGGATCGTCCAGCTGAGCGGCCAGCACGGGTGTGATGCCCAGGGTCAGCAGGTGTGTGCGGCCCTCGTCGGCGAGCGCGGTGAGCATGTCCGTCAACGGCAGATAGGAACCCGCCCACGACTGGTACAGCCACTCTTCGCCGACCGGCCAGCGACCGTGATTGGCAAGCCAGGGGAGATGGGAGTGCAGAACGAGGGCGAACATCCCCGGTTCGGTCACCTTCGGTGGAGGAGTGCTCAACCGCTCAGCGCAGACTGTTGGCCTGGTTTCACTGCAATGGCGACGAGATCGAGGCTGCCGTCCATGTCGGATGGGTCGATGTCGAAGTCGGCCGTCGAAATCGCGGCGACGTCGGCAGTCAGGTCGGCGGGCCAGTCCTCGCCGGCAAGCGCGCGTTCGATCTGGGCATCGATGAACGAACCGCCGTGCTTGGCGTCGAGTTCGCGTAAGACCGTGCCGTGGTGCACGCCCGTCATCGACTGCACGACGAAGTTGCTCCCGACAAGCAGTTCGGTGAGTTCGTCGGCATTCAGCTCGCGAGTATGAAACGGGTTGAGCGGTGTGTCGCGACCCGGCGAGAACGTGATCCGGTTGGGCGTGCTGATCAGCAGCGTTCCTCCGGGCACCAGGACTCGGAAGCACTCGTCGAGGAACTGGCCCTGGTCCCAGAGGTGCTCGATCACTTGGAAGTTGACGACGACGTCGACCGAGTTGTCTGCGAACGGTAGCTGTGCCAGATTGCCTCGAAGCATGCCGACCCTCGGGTAGCGCCCGCGTACGTGTTCGGCCGCCGAGGCGTCGTAGTCGAGGCAGGTGACCGACGTGGCAACGTCGGCAATCATGTTGGCGCCGTAGCCTTCTCCGGATCCGGCCTCCAGCACCACGCGCCCGGCGCAGTGCGTCAGCAGTTTTTCGTACACGACCTCGTGCCGACGGAACCAGTAGTTCTCCTGGTCGATGCCCGGCACAGTGCGCTCCCCGGTGAGGGGGAGTGGCTCGGGCCGGGGTTCCGCAGAGGTGTCGGCTGATGATGAATCGCTCACCGACGAGAGGGTAGCGCCTTGCCCGGCCCGCAACTATCGGCGGTGGCGTCCGTACGGGTGGGTGGGATGTATGGTCAGATCGGAATTGCGGTAAGTTACCCACCAGTAACTAAACATGGGGTAATCTACGGCAGGGCCTAGAACAGCAAGAACCCATAGGCGCTAGACGATTCACCCCGGACGAATCAGCGGAACATGACCAGGAGGTCGACGCAGACCCATGACGAACATCGTTGTTTTGATCAAGCAGGTTCCCGACACGTGGTCCGAGCGCAAGCTCACCTCCGGCGACTTCACGCTCGACCGTGAGGCAGCAGACGCAGTGCTCGACGAGATCAACGAGCGCGCTGTCGAGGAAGCTCTGCTCATCAAGGAGTCTCAGGGCGGCGAGGTGAAGGTTCTGTCAGCAGGCCCCGATCGCGCAACCGACGCGATCCGCAAGGCGCTTTCGATGGGTGCCGACAGTGCGGTCCACCTGAACGACCCTTCGCTCCACGGTTCGGACGCCATCCAGACTGCATACGCACTCGCTGCTGCTCTCGGAAACGTCGCATTCGAGAACGACGAGCCCGCCGACCTGATCATCGCAGGCAACGAGGCCACCGATGGTCGCACTGGCGCAGTGCCCGCGATCATCGCCGAATACCTGCAGATCCCCGCCCTCACCCAGCTGCGCAAGCTGACCGTGGATGCGGGCAAGGTTTCCGGCGAACGTGAGACGGACGAGGGCATCTTCGGTCTCGAAGCATCGCTGCCCGCCATCGTCAGTGTCACCGAGAAGATCAACGAGCCGCGCTTCCCGTCCTTCAAGGGCATCATGGCCGCGAAGAAGAAGACGGTCCAGACCATCACGCTCGCCGACATCGGCGTCGAGGACGGCATCGTCGGCGTCGAGAACGCCGGAACGACCGTCACGTCGTCCACCCCCAAGCCTCCCAAGACCGCAGGCGAGCGGGTTACCGACGAGGGCGACGGCGGCGACAAGATCGCTACCTACCTCGTAGGCCAGAAGATCATCTGATCTCGCCCACCTGCGGGAGCGCAGACCGCAGGAGTGACCCGAAACGCCGCGTAGACCACGCAAGGAGAGCAAGTCATGGCAGAAGTACTCGTGCTCGTGGAGCACGTCGAAGGAACACTGAAGAAGGTCAGTACCGAACTGATCACCGCGGCTCGGGCGCTCGGTGAGCCGTCCGCAGTCGTTACCGGCCCAGCGGGAACCACGGACAAGCTGGCCGACGCGCTGACCGAGGCAGGCGCCGAGAAGATCTACGCCGCCGAATCCGACGACATCGACGGATACGTCATCACCCCGAAGGTCGACGTGTTGTCGGCACTTGCCGAGTCCGTGAGCCCGGCGGCGATTTTCACCGCCGCCAGCATCGAAGGCAAAGAGGTCGCTGGGCGTCTCGCAGCGCGCCTGGGATCCGGTCTGCACAACGACGTCATCGCAGTCAACGGCGACGGAAGTGCCACCTACTCCATCTTCGGTGGAGCATTCACGGTCGAGGCCAAGGCCAACGGCGACGTCCCCGTCATCTCGCTGCGTCCGGGTGCAGTCGAGGCCGAGCCGAAGGCCGGCGCCGGAACCCGCGAGACCGTCGAGGTCCCGGCTCAGGAAGAGGGCGTCACCAAAGTGACCTCCCGTGACCCGATTGTCGGTGGCGACCGTCCGGAACTCACCGAGGCCACCGTCGTGGTGTCCGGTGGACGAGGCGTCGGTAGCGCTGACAAGTTCAGCGTCGTCGAGGCTCTCGCCGACTCGCTCGGAGCAGCCGTCGGCGCGTCGCGCGCAGCGGTCGACTCCGGCTACTACCCGGGCCAGTTCCAGGTCGGCCAGACGGGCAAGACCGTCTCGCCCCAGCTCTACATCGCACTCGGCATCTCCGGCGCCATCCAGCACCGCGCCGGTATGCAGACCTCGAAGACCATCGTCGCCGTCAACAAGGACGAAGAAGCTCCCATCTTCGAGATCGCCGACTACGGCATCGTGGGCGATCTGTTCAACGTCGCTCCGCAGTTGACCGAGGCGGTCAAGAAGCACAAGGGCTGACCCCTCGCACACCACGCAGCCCCCGCATCCACCGGATGCGGGGGCTGCGTACTGCCGTTCACACAACAGCTTCGGACGCGTTACCCTGCCGACGCACTGGCGCCGCTCCGAACCGTTAGACACAGCATCATGACCACTTCAGTCATGACCGCTGACACCGCAAACTCCGCGGGCACAGGCTCCGCTCCCGCCCTGTTAGGTCACTCCGCAGGCTCCGCTCCCGGCACCGACAGGTACTCACTCGTCCTGTCCACCGACATCGCCCACCGCGAGGCCGCGCAGCGACTTCGATTCGACGTGTTCTCCTCCGAGCCCGGATTCGCATTGCCCAGCGCCGCCGATGGACGTGACTCCGATCGCTTCGACTACTACTGCGACCACCTTCTCGTCCGCGACAACGAGACCGACGACTTCGTCGGGTGCTATCGGATGCTTCCACCCGACGCCGCTGTCGCCGCCGGGGGCTACTACACAGCAACGGAATTCGACCTCTCCGCCCTCGACCCGGCGTCCTCTCGCGTCGTCGAGATGGGCCGAGCGGTGGTCCATCCCGACCACCGGTCAGGATCTGTTCTCGGTCTGATGTGGGCCGGGATTCTGCACTATCTCGAAGTCACCGGTCTCGAATGGGTCATGGGTTGCGTCTCGGTCCCGATGCAGGCAACCCCCGCAGAATTGCCGGGCGCGAACGTGCGCGGCGTTCGAGATTTCCTCCTCGCGAAGCACGGATCAGCAGCGGACAAGCGCGCCGTCCCGATCAACCCGGTAGTAGTCGACGGGCGATCGCTCGATGAGATCGTTCCGCCCGCCCGTCCGTCGATGCCGCCGCTGCTGCGAGGCTACCTACGCCTCAATGCGGTCATCTGCGGAGAACCGGCACACGACCCGGACTTCGGTGTCGCCGACTTCGTCGCGCTACTCGGTCTGCACCAAGCCAACACCCGCTACCTCGACCGGCTCCGTAGCGCGGCCCTGACGTACGAGACGAAAGCATGAGCGGGTCCACGCCGGCCAAGATCGTCGAACCCGACATCGATCACGCATGGATGCCGTCGAGCCCATGTGGGACAGGATGTATCGCACGTGAATCGGAGGCTGTCGCCGGCGTATTCGTCGTACTCCGGGTGCTGGTCGCGATTTTCGCATTCGCTTTGCTCCCGATCTTGATCGTGGTGGGAGTGGTGTCACCGCGCTGTCGCAGGCAGGTCACCAAATTCGGCGCACGCCTCTTGCTGTTCGCAGTGGGAATCGGCCTGGTCGTGAACGATCTGCGGTCGGCGCGAGAACGCTCACGAACCGAAGGGAGCGCGCTGCTGGTAGCCGGACACGTCTCCTGGACCGATGTACTCGTGCTCACGGCGCTCCGGCCTGCGACCTTCGTCGCACGAGGTGATCTGGTCGACTGGCCGGTACTCGGATTGCTGGCGCGGGCGATGAAGGTCCTGCCGATCCACCGCAGGAACCTCCGATCTCTGCCCGGCACCGTCGATCAGGTCGCTGACCGGCTCCGCGCCGGTGGCACCGTAGTGGTGTTCCCCGAGGCGACAACGTGGTGCGGCAAGGCGTACGGATCGTTCCGGCCGGCGATGTTCCAGGCGGCTGTCGACACCGAGACATGGGTGCAGCCGGTTCGGCTGCGATACGTCGACGCCGACCACGCACAGACCACCGCGACCTGCTTCGTCGGCGACGAGACGATCGGGCAGTCCATCGGCCGAATCTTCCGGTTGAAGGGCGTCGTCGCGCATGTCGAACTGGTGGCACCGGAAGCTCCGGGGACCGATCGGCGCGACTTGGCCCGTCGATGCGAGAGTGCGGCCAGATCCGGTGAGCAGAGCGACCCGGATGTGCACGCTGTCGTCGAGTTGGAGGTCCTCGAGGACACTCGGCTACCTACAGGGCGCTGACCGCGCGACTTTTCGGTGCGCAGGGGACCCTCCGTGACCGGCTATCCTGGGAGGCGTTATGCCCTCTGCCCGCAGTTCGGCTGCTTCCCACCCCCCGAATGCACCGGTGTACCTCGACCACGCTGCGACGACGCCCATCTCGCCCGCCGCAATCGAGGCGATGACCGGCGTCTTCGGCACGGTAGGGAATGCGTCCTCCCTCCACAGTTCGGGGCGTGCGGCGCGACGACGCGTCGAAGAATCGCGCGAATCGATCGCGGCCGACCTCGGCGCACGACCGTCCGAGGTGATCTTCACCTCAGGCGGCACCGAAAGTGACAATCTCGCGGTCAAGGGGATTTTCGCGGCCCGGCGGGATGCAGATCCGCTCCGCAGAAGAGTCATCGCAAGTTCGGTCGAGCACCACGCCGTCCTCGACGCGGTCGAGTGGCTCGTCGAGCACGAAGGTGCCGAGGTCACCTGGCTTCCCGTGGACTCGACCGGGCGCGTGCATCCCGACACGCTTCGATCGGAACTCGCTGCCCACGGGCACGAGACCGCCCTGATCACCATCATGTGGGCCAACAACGAGGTCGGCACGATCATGCCGATCGTCGAACTCGCCGCTGTGGCCCGTGACTACGACATTCCGATTCATAGCGACGCGATCCAGGCTGTTCCCCACCTGAAGGTCGACTTCGCCGCCAGCGGGCTGTCCGCGATGAGTATCGCGGCACACAAGTTCGGGGGACCGCAAGGAGTCGGTGCGCTCCTGCTCGGGCGGACCGTGCCGTGCGTGCCGTTGTTGCACGGCGGCGGACACGAACGCGATGTCCGTTCCGGAACCCACGACACGGCGTCGGTCGTGGCCATGGCTGCGGCGTTGAAGGAGACGGTCGGCGAGCTGGAGTCTCGCCGCGCCGAGCTGGCTCGGCTGCGCGAGAAGATGATCGCCGGTATTGGAGCGCTCGACCCCGAGGTGGTCGTCAACGGAGCGTCGGGCGATGGCCGACTACCCGGCATCGCGCACTTCACCTTTCCCGGCTGCGAGGGCGATTCCCTGCTGATGCTGCTCGACGCGGCAGGGATAGAATGCTCGACAGGTTCGGCGTGTACCGCCGGCGTCGCCAGCGCCAGTCATGTCTTGATCGCGATGGGTGCAGATCCCTCGACCGCCCGCGGTTCGCTGCGTTTCTCGATGGGGCCGCAATCCACCGATGCGGATGTGGACGCACTGCTGGCCGCGTTGCCGCAAGTAATCGAACGTGCCCGCGCTGCGGGATTGGCGAGCGTAGGAGCTCGGGGAGGACAACGCTGATGCGTGTACTGGCTGCGATGAGCGGCGGAGTGGATTCGGCCGTTGCGGCGGCTCGGGCCGTCGACGAAGGGCACGACGTCGTCGGTGTTCACCTCGCGTTGTCTGCTGAGCCCGGAACGCTGAGAACCGGATCCCGTGGATGCTGCTCCAAGGAAGATGCAGGTGACGCGCGCCGCGCTGCGGACGTGCTCGGCATCCCGTTCTACGTATGGGACTTCGCCGACCGTTTCAAGGAAGACGTCATCGACGATTTCGTCGAGTCCTACGCGGCTGGGGAGACCCCGAATCCGTGCCTCCGCTGCAACGAGAAGATCAAGTTCTCTGCGCTCGCGGATCGAGCGTTGGCGCTCGGGTTCGACGCTGTGGCAACCGGTCACTACGCGCAGCTGCACGACGGTGTTCTTCGTCGGGCTGTGGATGCTGACAAGGATCAGTCGTACGTGCTCGCGGTCCTGACGCAGAGTCAGCTCTCACGCGCGTTGTTCCCCATCGGCGACACCCCGAAGTCGGAGATCCGCGAGGAGGCGGCCGAGCGTGGACTTGCCGTCGCCGACAAGCCGGACAGTCACGACATCTGCTTCATTCCCTCTGGCGACACCCGAGCATTCCTCGGCGCCAAGATCGGTATCCGCCCAGGAAAGGTCGTCGACGCCGACACCGGCGCCGAACTCGCAGACCACGAAGGTGTGCACGGCTTCACCATCGGGCAGCGCAAGGGCCTCGGTGTCGGGGGACCCGCCGTGGACGGCAAGCCGCGCTACGTGACCGCCATCGAACCCGAGAGCGGCACGGTCATCGTCGGATCGGCGACGCGGCTCGATGTGTGGGGCATCCGGGGGGATCGGGCGGTCTGGACCGAAGGTTCCGCACCGGTCGGGCCGATCGAATGCGTTGTCCAGGTGCGTGCGCACGGAGGTATGACCGAAGCCGTCGCCGAGGCAACTGCGGACGGCGGCATGGACATCACGCTCCGTAGCCCGCTCACCGGCGTCGCCAAGGGCCAGGCTGCAGTTCTGTACCGCCGGGATATGCACGGCGACATCGTCATCGGTAGCTCCACGATCGCCGGCACTCGTTCCGAGAACGAGTGAGCGGTAACGTCTTCGGCGCGCTCACAACGGGCCTCGGCTCGTGGCCGGGTACCGACGTCCGAGAGGCCGCATCGATCGTCCTGGGCGAGCTGCCCGCACTCCCGCATGTGGTCGAACTGCCCGCACGCGGACTCGGCGCCGATACGATCGGCCGCACCGGCGCCCTGATGGCGGACATCGAACTCGACGTCCGTACCTCGGGCTACCGTGTGGCGCAACGTAAGTCGCTTGCCGGTCGTCGAGCCGAGGATCTGTTGCACTTCGATCTCGACGTGCTCGAGGAGCTGTGGGAGACCGGTGGGTTCGCGGCGACCCATCGCGTACTGAAGGTGCAAGCCGCCGGGCCGTACACGATGGCGGCTCAGGTGGAACTTCGCAGTGCGCACCGCGTCCTCACCGATCGCGGTGCAGTTCGAGATTTCGCGGGTTCGCTCGCCGAAGGCCTCCGGCAGCACTGTACCGAGCTGCGTTCGAGGCTGGGTGTCGACATCGTCGTGCAACTCGACGAGCCGAGTTTGCCTGCCGTGCTGGCGGGTTCGCTGTCCGGAGTGACCAGACTCGATCCGGTGCGGGCAGTTCCCGAACCCGAGGCTCTCGAATTGTTGGACTCGGTCATCGTCGGCGTCGGGGCTCCTACCGTCGTCCACTGCTGTGGCGCCGACGTACCCCTGGAGCTGATCCGCCGGAGCAGCGCCGACGCAGCAGCCATCGACGTCGCGCTTCTCACCGCCGGCGATCTCGACGCCGTGGGGGAATTTCTGCAGGCGGGCAAGACACTCTTGCTCGGCCTCGTGCCCGCGGTCGCACCCGAGCGGATCCCGACATGGCGCGAGGTGGCAGCACCTGCGTTGACTCTCGTCGACCGTCTCGGATTCCCGAGGTCCATCCTGGCGACGCAGGTATCGGTCACTCCTTCGTGCGGGTTGGCAGGTGCGACGCCGGAATGGTCCAGGCATGCCCTGGAGCTTGCGGGCAACGTCGCAGACGCTTTTCAGGACGCACCTGATTCGCTGTAGGGCCGCTCGAAGTGTCGGTGGGTTCCGTTAATCTTCGAGGTGTGGACGAACCGACTGTGCCTGTGACGAGTGAGCCCGCTACGACCGACGAGAGCGGTCCCGCTGCGCAGGGAACTCCCGCATCGAGCGAGGATCGGGATCGGTGGCAGAAGCTGGCCGAGGATGTTCGTGGTCATCAGTTTCGCTACTACGTCCGCGATTCGCCGATCGTCTCCGACGGAGAGTTCGACGGGTTGCTGCGCGAACTGAACGATCTGGAAGACAGCCACCCCGAACTCCGTACGGCCGACTCGCCGACGCAACTGGTCGGAGGAGGGTTCGCCACCGAGTTCACCGCGGTCGATCACCTCGAGCGAATGCTCAGTCTCGACAACGTCTTCGACCACGACGAGCTGCGGGCATGGGCCAAACGGGTGGAAGCCGAAACCGGCCCCGACTTGCACTACCTGTGCGAGGTCAAGATCGATGGCGTGGCGCTCAATCTGGTGTACGAGAACGGGAAGCTCGTTCGCGGGGCAACCCGAGGCGACGGCCGGACCGGCGAGGACGTCACACTCAATGCTCGTACCATCTCCGATATACCGGACACGCTCGAAGAGAGCGCCGACTACCCGATCCCCGCACTGCTCGAAGTGCGAGGCGAGGTGTTCTTCCGGTTGGAGGACTTTCAAGCCCTCAATGCTGCTCTCGTCGAAGAAGGCAAAGCCCCGTTTGCCAACCCGCGCAACTCTGCAGCGGGCTCGTTGCGGCAGAAGAATCCTGCGGTGACGGCGAAGCGGCGTCTGGGAATGATCTGCCACGGGTTCGGGCGCATGGAGGGATTCGCGCCGGATTCGCAGCTGCACGCCTACGAGGCGCTGAAGGCGTGGGGACTTCCGGTGTCCTCGCACACCGTCAGGGTCACGGGCATCGAGGCTGTGGTCGAGAACGTCGCGTACTGGGACGAGCACCGTCATGATGTGGAACACGAAGTCGACGGTCTCGTCGTCAAGATCGACGAGATGTCGCTGCACCGACGGCTCGGAACCACCTCGCGGGCCCCGAGGTGGGCTATCGCATACAAGTACCCGCCCGAGGAGGTGACCACCAGACTCCTCGATATTCGGGTCAGCGTCGGCAGGACGGGCCGCGTCACGCCGTTTGCGTACATGGAACCCGTCCTGGTCGCCGGATCGACGGTGTCTCTGGCCACCCTGCACAACGGTTCCGAGGTCAAACGCAAAGGTGTGTTGATCGGTGACATCGTCACCATTCGCAAAGCGGGTGAGGTGATCCCGGAAGTGCTGGGGCCCGTCGTCGACGTCCGTACCGGCGACGAGACCGAGTTCGTCATGCCCGTCGATTGCCCCGAGTGTGGAACCACACTCGCACCGGCGAAAGAGGGCGATGCCGACCTTCGGTGTCCCAACTCGCAGTTCTGCCCCGGCCAGCGACGCGAACGATTGTTCTTCGTGGCCGAGCGAGGTCGATTCGATATCGAGGGCCTCGGATACGAAGCTGCCACGGACCTCCTCGAGGCCGAGGTCGTTCTGGACGAGGGTGACATTTTCTCGCTCACCGAAGAAGACCTGCTGAAGACGTCGATTTTCCGCACCAAGGCAGGAGCGTTGTCCGCGAACGGTCGGAGATTGCTCGACAACCTGCACAAGGCGAAAAACCGGCCACTGTGGCGAGTTCTGGTGAGCTTGTCCATCAGGCATGTCGGTCCGTCGGCGGGCAGGGCTCTGGCCAGCGAGTTCGGCAGCCTCGAAGCCATCGAGAGCGCATCCGAGGAGGAGCTCGCCGCGGTGGACGGCGTCGGCGGCACCATTGCGAAAGCGGTTGCCGAGTGGTTCGGCGTTCCGTGGCATCGCACGATCGTCGAGAAGTGGCGCGCAGCTGGGGTGCGGATGGAGGACGAGCGCGACGAGTCCATCGTTCGCAACCTGGAAGGCATGTCGATCGTCGTCACCGGATCGCTCGAGAACTACTCACGCGATCAAGCAAAGGAAGCGATCCTCGTGCGCGGCGGCAAGGCCGCGGGGTCGGTGTCGAAGAAGACCGCGTTCGTCGTCGTCGGAGAGTCTCCGGGCAGCAAGCACGACAAGGCCGTCGAACTCGGGGTGCAGGTCCTGGACGAAGACGGGTTCACGCTGCTGCTCACCGAGGGTCCCGCTGCTGTTCTACCGGATGCCGTTCGGCCCGCTGCCGAAGAATCGGTGCCGGACGAGAAGGACAAGACCGGGTAGGTCAGCCGAGGACGGTGGCGACGATTCCGGCGAGGTAGCCGAGTCGCGCCACCTCGGACGGCCGAAAATCCGGCCCGCCAGGGCGTCCGAGCATCAGTACCGTGCCGGTGGACCCGAGCGGAGCGGCCGCAATCTTTGTATCCATGTCGCGCCAGACCTGCGGAACCCAGTCGGCTTCGCCGTCGAGTGCCGACGGGTGTGCGAGCGGCATCCACGGCATGTCCGTCGCGTGTGTTTCAGGTGCCCCAGAGCTGCCGACAACTCGGTACGCACCGCGACGGCCGGTCGCAACCACCACCGACCACCCCACCCTGAGCACGCGCGGGGCGCCGTCGACGAGCACCTGCAGGCGGTCGTCCGACGCAGCCGCCACACGGTCGATCAGTTCGAGTTCGCGATGAGTGTCGAGGACGCCGGTGTAGGGCCGAATGGAGTCGACTCGAACGTCGTGCAGATTCTCCGCAGCAGTGATGAGGGTATCGGGAAGTGCGCCCGGCGCGACGTCGACGACCAGGTCGTCCACCGCGTAGCCGTCGCCGCGCTCGATCACGTCCAGCGACAAGATGTCGGCGCCGACCGAACCGAGAGCAACGGCAAGTGACCCGAGGGAGCCAGGACGATCGGGGAGCTGTACTCGGAGCAGATACGACATGGTGCTCCCTTTCGATGGCATGGGTCCGTTCGGCGCTCGGGTTCGCGAGCGCCGCGAGCCATCCTTGCATTGTGAGGGCTGGTATTCGCAGCCGCAGCGCCGCACGTGACCTTTATGACATCTCGTCTCGGAGCTTCAGGGCCGCAGGATGGCTTTGTGGCTGCTGGATGACGCCTCGCTCGGTGCGGCCATTAGGCTTGCACGGGTCGCGTACCTGTGCGGCTGCATCGATACATGTGTGAAAGGGGTCTACGCGGTGCCTGATATCTCCCGCGACGAGGTGGCTCACCTCGCCCGGCTGTCTCGGCTGGCTCTCAGTGAAGCCGAGCTGGACGAGTTTGCCGGCCAGCTGGATTCGATCCTTCACCACGTGAAGGCGGTCGCGGAAGTCGCTGCTGACGATGTGCCACCGACGGCGAATCCCAGCGCCATCACCAACGTGACGCGACCGGACGTGATCGTGCCGGGGCTGACTCCGCAGCAAGCGCTCTCCGGCGCCCCGAACGCCGAGGAAGACCGTTTCGCAGTGCCGCAAATTCTGGGAGAGAGCGAATGACCGATCTGACCGCGCTCGACGCATCCGATCTCGCGACGCGCATCCATTCCGGCGACGTATCCGCTGTCGAGGTCACCCAGGCCCACTTGGATCGCATCGATAGTGTCGATACGGATATTCATGCTTTTCTGCACGTCAGCGGCTCGAACGCGTTGGCTGCGGCGCGCGAGGTCGATGCCCGGCGGGCAGCGGGTGACGCGCCCGCCTCGCCGCTTGCCGGGGTACCGCTCGCGCTGAAGGACGTATTCACCACCACGGACATGCCGACCACCTGTGGGTCGAAGATGCTCGAGGGGTGGATGTCTCCGTACGACGCAGCGGTGACGAACAGGCTGCGGGCAGCCGGAATCCCGATGCTCGGCAAGACCAACATGGACGAGTTCGCGATGGGCTCGTCCACGGAGAACTCCGCGTATGGGCCGACAAAGAATCCGTGGGACACCACTCGGATCCCTGGCGGTTCCGGCGGTGGAAGCGCGGCTGCGCTCGCATCGCATCAGGCTCCGCTGGCCATCGGCACCGACACCGGTGGATCGATCCGTCAGCCCGCCGCGCTTACGGGGACCGTCGGAACGAAACCGACGTACGGCACGGTGTCGCGCTACGGGCTCATTGCCTGCGCGTCGTCGCTGGACCAGGGTGGACCGTGCGGTCGTACCGTCCTCGACACTGCGTTGCTGCACGAGGTCATCGCAGGCCACGACCCGCGAGACTCCACATCCGTGGACACCTCGGTCGCGTCGGTAGTCGAGGCGGCCCGCGCAGGCGCAGGCGGAGACTTGAAAGGTGTGCGCGTCGGCGTCGTAAGGGAACTGCACTCCGACAGCTATCAGGCCGGCGTGATCGGCTCGTTCGACGCTGCGGTGGCAACGCTGACTTCCCTCGGAGCCGAGGTCGTCGAGGTTTCGTGCCCCAATTTCGTGCACGCACTCGCGGCGTACTACCTCATTCTGCCGTCCGAGGTGTCGTCCAACCTCGCCCGATTCGACGGAATGCGATATGGCGCTCGTGCCGGCGACGACGGCAAGCACAGCGCCGAGCAGGTCATGGCAATCACGCGCGCAGAAGGATTCGGTGCAGAAGTCAAGCGCCGCATCATGATCGGCACGTATGCGTTGTCCGCCGGCTACTACGACGAGTACTACGGCCAGGCGCTCAAGGTGCGCACGCTCATCGCGCGTGATTTCGACAAAGCGTACGAGCAGGTGGACGTTCTGGTCTCGCCGACGACACCGACGACCGCATTCCCGTTGGGAGACAAGGTCGACGATCCGATCGCCATGTACCTCAACGACCTGTGCACGCTTCCGACCAACCTGGCGGGGCATTGCGCAATCTCGGTACCGTCGGGAATCGCTGTGGAGGACGGGCTTCCGGTCGGGCTTCAGATCATGGCACCTGCGTTCGCCGACGATCGTCTGTACCGCGTCGGCGCAGCGTTCGAGTCAGCTCGCGGCCCGCTGAAGTAGACCTTTCGTGATCGACTCGATGCACGGCGCGCTGGTGGACCTGGCGCACGTGCGGATCGACGGATGGGCGCCGCTGATGCTCACGATCGCGGCAGTCGTCGCGATCGTGAGCTGGATCGTGTGCCGACGGCGTCGGGTAGTCGGAGTAGTGGCCGTCGCGATGACGATTGCCGCGTGTGTGGCTCAACTGAACGCGAACGTTCTGGGATACCCGACGGCGGCAGCGGCGCTCGGGCATCCGCCCGCCACCCTGCCGGCCGCCGAGAAGGTCATCGAAGCCGACATACCGGGTGTGGTGTCCGGTTTTCGGGCGCGCCCGGCGTCGATCTACCTCCCACCGGCCTACTCGGTCGACACGCACGCACCCCTACCGGTTCTCGTGCTGCTGACCGGTCAGCCGGGACACGTGGTCGACTGGCTCCAGGGTGGGCATCTGGCCCGAACCATGGATACCTACGCGGCAGCCCACGACGGGCTGGCGCCGGTGGTGGTCGTCGCGGACGGCCTCGGCGATACCGAGGCGAATCCGATGTGTATGGATTCCGATCTCGGGAACGCGTTCACCTACTTGTCCGTCGATGTACCCGCGTGGGCCAAGTCGCACCTGCAGGTGTCCGAGGATCCGCACTCGTGGGCGATCGGCGGCTACTCGTACGGCGGTACCTGCGCCCTGCAGGCGGCAGTTCTGGCACCGACGGTGTATCCGACGTTTCTCGATATCTCGGGCGAGGACGAGCCGCGCCGGGGGACGCGCGCAGAGTCCGTCACCGCTGCATTCGGCGACGACTCGGAGGCGTCGGAGAAGCGATTCGACGCAGTCGCTCCACTCGAGGTGATGGCCAAGCGTGAGTTTCCATCGACAGCAGGGGCATTCTTGGCCGGGAGCGAGGACGGCGAATTCCGGCCGCAGGTTCTGCGTGCATACGACAGAGCGGTCGCCTCAGGGATGGACGCACACTATCGGGAACTACCCGGAGGTCACTCGATGGACGTGTGGGCTCCGGCTTTGGAAGTCGAAGTGGACTGGCTGAGTTCACGAATGGGACTCACGGACTAGCAGTTCGGCAAGAGTGTGCCTTGGTCTTGGCCGTACCTGTGCCCATGTCCGGCCGGCGCATCCAATGCGGACACCATGTCGACAGTCGTCTGAAGGTAGCTGATCACCGGAATCCACTGCGGCATCGGGGCGTCGACGCGAACGCCGTCGAGGTTCGGTGGTGAGGTGAGCAGCTCGGTCGACCATCGGACGACCGGATCGGAGGAGTTGGCGAGCACAACCGCCGCACCCGTTTCGACCTCCCCGGCCGGTGGGCCGGCCCACAGTGTGCCGCAGATCGCGGCCCGATCTTCAGCCACTGCAGCGCTACCGCCGATCGAGCCGAGACTTTGGCCGTAGACGTACAGATCGGGTCGGGCGGCCGCCGGTAGTTCCGCTATCCGGGTTCGCACTGCATCGAGCACAGCGCGTGCGGCTTCGGTGGCCTCGGACTTGGCGAACAGGAACGTCACCCAACTCGGCTGGTATGAGTACTGGAGTGCCACTGTCGCGACGTCGCCGTCGAATCGATCCTCGATACCCGTCACCGCGTTCGCGTCCACCCATCCCGAACCCGTCGGGACAGCCACGACGACATGTGATTTGGCGAACCCCCCGGAACGCTGGAGTTCGTCGACGGCTATCCGGGCGCGTGTGAGCAACACCGGGTCGGCGTCGAGTGCAACATAGGTTCGGACCGCCGAGCCGTCGTCACCTCCGGTTACGAATTTCCTGCCCTCTCGTCCTAGGCTGTTCCAGTCGATCAGCGAGTCGCGACTACCCGACCTACCGGACGATTGTGGAAGCGACAGCGAAGTATCCATCGACGCACCGGCCGAAGCCGACTGCGTTGCGAACGAAGACCATGTCGCAGGCAGCGCCAAGAAATAGCCAGAAAGTACCGAAACAATCAACAGCACAGCAGTGTTGGTCCGACCTAGCCTGCGTGCACCCCGTACGATTCCGACACCGATCACTACCAGAATTGCACAGATCGAAATAGAGCCGTACAGGACTTCGACCCAATGCATCGGCGACGTCGGCTCGCTCGCCATGGCTGCGCGGAGGCTGTTCTGCCAGCGGGCGTCGAGCATCGCTGCGGCAAGGATTGCGACCGTACCTCCGGCAAGCGCAATCAGGCGCGTGCGTGGGTGTATGGACGGCGTCGACACTCGGTTCGTCACACGGAAGAGGATCGCCGAGAGTGCAAGGCCGAGCGACGCGGCCACGCCGGTGACGATCGCCTGCGTCAAGGATGACCTCGGCAACAATGACGGTGCGAGCGATGCTATGACTGCGGCTGCAACCAGAACCGTTGTGGTGGTGCGCGGTACAGCGATGCGCCGCGGTAGTGGGCTCTGGTGTCGGCGTGCGGCGGGAGAGTCGAGAACCTGAGCGCTCATGCAGTCACCTCGCGCACTCGGAGCGAAGCGAGCACCGACGCGGTAGATGCCGCGACCGCAAGGGTTCCCGCTGTGATGCCGATGAACAGGAAGGGAAGTGCAGGTTCGGGATCGGGGACGCCGTAGTGCTGGCGCCACGAATTGAACTCGACTGCACCGGAGGCAATTTCGGCCATCATGCTGCACGAGGTACGTGCTTCCCCCTCGGGACGCACCGCGCAGCTTTCATGCATCCTTTCGCCGAGGCGGGTGTCGAGATCTCGACGCACCGAAGCCGTCGTACCGGTGCCTCCGCTGAAACGGAGTAGGTCGTAACCCAGATCGTGTG
>NZ_LVCV01000344.1 GCF_001647195.1 Rhodococcus sp. EPR-157
GACGGACAGTCGAGAACGCGTCAGTGTCACCGAATTCTCCGATGAGTCCGCGCGACCACGAGGCGAGATGCCAAGTGCAGTGCGAAGTACCGACTCGACCTCGACGCTCAGAGAGCGTCGATTCTCCGGGATCCCCCACGCATCCCACGACATGACGGGCAGCTCGACCGGAGGCAGTTCCTGCATGATCTATAGTGTTACATAAGTCGCATGTTTGTAACATGTCCTGGGTAAAGATGAGCTGAACCGGGTCGATCGAACGAGGTGTCCACAGTGAGCGAGCAGTCGACTGCCGTGTCGACCATCGAGGATCAGGTGCTCGACGCCGCACGCGGGTGCATTCTCGAATACGGCGTCAGGCGTACGACACTGGCCGAGATTGCCCGTCGCGCTCAGGTGAGTCGCCCCACGGTGTACCGCAGGTGGGCCGATACGCGTGCGGTGGTGTCCAGTCTCCTCACTCGCGAGATCGGGTCGGTCATCCCGACCTTCGGCGTCGACGGATCGGTCCGCGCTCAGATTTCCTCTGCCACGGCCGATGTGGCGAACAGCATCCGTACGCATCCGTTGTTCGTGAAGATTCTGGAGTCGGATCCGGACATTCTGTCCACATACATCCTGCATCGTCTCGGAGCGAGTCAGTCTGCGATCATCGACACCCTTGCGCCGATGTTGTCGTTGGGGCAGCAAGATTCGTCGATTCGTGACGGCGACCCTATGCAGATGGCCTGCGTCGTGCTGCTGATGGTCCAATCCGCGGTTCAGTCGGCCAACATGGTTTCCGCTCGGATCTCCGGTGACGATCTCGTCGCGGAAATCGCGTACGCAGTCGACGCGTACCTGCGCCCGCCCGTTCGGTGCTGACCGGTGCCCGGGATTCCGGGTTGAGCGAGTTCAGGCGTCGGCGTGAAGCCGAGGCGGTATGGCAGGGGGACGCTGTCGACGTTCTCGTCGTCGGTGGCGGTGTCACCGGTGCAGGTATCGCCCTCGACGCTGCGTCGAGGGGGTTGAAGGTCGTCCTCGTCGAGAAGCACGATCTGGCCTTCGGTACCAGTAGATGGAGTTCCAAACTCGTCCACGGCGGACTGCGATACCTCGCATCGGGTCAGTTCGCTATCGCTCGCGACAGCGCCGTGGAACGCGGGATCCTGATGACTCGGACCGCGCCGCACCTCGTACGGCCCTTGGCGCAGATAGTGCCGCTGCACGCGTCGATGTCGGCGGTGGGCGAGGGGGTGATTCGTGCGGGGCTGGCGACGGGTGATGTTCTGCGAAGCATGGCCGGCACGCCGGTATCGATACTGCCCCCGGCGCGGCGTGTCAGTGCGGACGCCGTGGCGGCCGCTGCTCCGACAGTGCTGCGCGAGGGTCTGCGAGGCGGCGCACAGTCGTGGGACGGCCAGCTCGTCGACGATGCCCGTCTCGTCGTCGCGATCGCGCGCACGGCAGCGTTGTACGGCGCGTCCATCCTTACCGGGGTCAGTGCATCCGGCGTCGATCGGACGTCGGCGGTTCTTCGCGACGAAGCGACGGGCGACACCACGCGAGTGCGCGCCAAGGTCGTGATCAATGCAACCGGGGTGTGGGCGGGAGAGATCGATCCACGGATCGCGTTGCGACCCAGTCGGGGTACACATCTGGTGTTCGATGCAGCGGCGTTCGGGGGACTCACATGCTCGTTGGCGATTCCAGTACCGGGGGAGCGCACTCGGTTCGTGTTCGCATTGCCTGCGCCTCTGAATCGCGTGTACGTCGGTCTCACGGACGAGTCGGCGGAGGGCGCGATACCGGATGTTCCCGTCCCGACGGAGCCGGAAATCGAGTTCCTCCTGAACATCCTTGCGACGGCGGTGACCCCGACATTGACTCGTGCCGATGTCATCGGTGCGTTCGCCGGTCTACGGCCGCTGCTCGGCTCGGGTGACGGGCCGTCCGCCGACGTGTCGAGGAGGCATGCGGTGCTCGTCGACGGTGACGGACCGATCAGTGTGGTCGGCGGCAAATTGACGACGTATCGACTGATGGCCCGACACGCGGTCGATGCGGCGCTCGACGCTGTCGGACTCACCGCTGAACCCTCGCGCACGGAGTCCATCCCGCTGGTGGGTGCAGCGACCGCGTCCGAGCTCGCCGCTGTACCGGCCTCGGCGACGCTTGTCCGTCGGTACGGCACCGAGGCGAGGATCGTTCACAGGCTTGCGGACACGCTGCACGATGGATTGGTCCCGATCGCGGACGGTATCGACGTATGTGCGGCCGAACTGGCGTTCTCGGTTCGCTTCGAGGGTGCTCGAACCGTGGGGGACCTGCTCGATCGACGAACGAGGATCGGACTCGTCGGAACCGATCGCGACCGCACCCTGTCCGCGGCAGAATCCATCCTTCGCGATCACCTGGACTCCGGCGAGTGAAAACTGTGGCACGCTGAGCTGCGTGCGAGTAGCGGTAGTGGCCGGACCCGATCCAGGGCATGCGTTTCCCGCGATCGCGCTGTGCCTGAGGTTCGCCGCCGCCGGGGACGAGCCCGTGCTGTTCACCGGAACCCGATGGGTCGACGCAGCGGGTGCCGCCGGAATCGACACCCGTCCGCTCAAGGGGCTGACGCCACGCCCGGAAGACGACGACATGGACGCGGGACAACGCATCCATTCGAGAGCGGCATTCATCGCCACCGAACTGCACCCCGACCTGCAGAGTGTGAATGCAGACCTCGTGGTCTCCGACATCCTTACTGCGGGAGGTGGTCTGGCCGCGGAGAAGCTCGGACTGCCCTGGGTGGAGCTGTCCCCTCATCCGCTGTACGCCCCGTCGAAAGGGTTGCCGCCCATCGGAAGTGGGCTGGCTCCCGGCTCCGGCGTTCGAGGTCGGCTTCGCGATACCTTGATGCGCAAGGCGACCGGTCGCTCGATTGCACAGGGACGAGCGCAACGGAGTGCTGCCCGAGTCGGTATCGGACTGCCTGCCGAGGATCCAGGTCCTGTCGCACGGTTGATCGCCACGATTCCCGCGCTCGAGGTGCCGCGTCCGGACTGGCCAACGGAAGCGCATGTGGTGGGGCCGCTGCTCTGGGAGCCGACCGAGGAAATTCTGACGCTACCCCCCGGTGACGGCCCAGTGGTGATGGTCGCGCCGTCGACTGCATTCACTGGGGCCGAGGGAATGCTGGAGATGACACTTCGAGGACTCGACGGAAGTGGCGCTCGGGTGGTGGCGTCGATTCTCGACGAACCACCGGCGGAGTTGCCGAGTTGGGCGGCCGCCGGGCTCGGACGGCAGGACGAACTGCTGGGTCGGGCCGATGTGGTCGTCTGTGGCAGCGGGCACGGACTGCTGGCCAAATCGCTGATACACGGAGTTCCGGTGGTGGCGGTCCCCGGTGGCGGTGATCAGTGGGAACTGGCCAATCGTGCCGCGCGGCAAGGAAGTGCCGTGGTGGTTCGTCCGCCGAGTCCCGACTCGATCGGTGATGCGGTCCGGCGAGTGCTGAAGGACCCGGCGTACGCACAGGCGGCGTCCGCCGCCGCGGCAGGCTCCGGCGACGTCGAGGATCCGGTGGAGGTGTGTCGCGGTACGGTTGGGCAGTGCGCTTGACTGAATTCCGTGAACTGCTGGTGGACGAGTTCGGGCAGATGCGGGGGGACTCCATCCTCGTCGATCACGTCATCACCAGTCTCGACGGACATACGGGTGCCGAGGCAATCGAAGCGGGTGTGGATCCTCGCGACGTGTGGCGTGCACTCTGCAGGGAGTTCGATGTGCCCCGCTCCCGTTGGTGACGAAAACTTCGGCGTGTCGGCGCGTCGGGTGATGTAATCGAACACGTGTTCCCCTATGCTGAACTCATTCGGCTGGACTGCGGTCTGGAGGAAGAGCGGAGTGCGCATGGACGAGAGAGAAGCAACTTGTCGGTGCCTGGCTCTACCGTTACCGACAACACAGATCAGCGCCAGGCTGAACGAGACACACTAGGAGATCACGATGGCTGCATACGATCGCGACAAAGCGCTCGATCTCGCACTTGCGCAGATCGACAAGAACTTCGGCAAGGGATCGGTGATGCGTCTCGGCGACGAGGTTCGTCAGCCGATCGCTGTCATTCCCACCGGTTCCATCGCGCTGGACGTCGCGCTCGGTATCGGTGGTTTGCCTCGTGGACGTGTCATCGAGGTCTACGGCCCTGAGTCCTCCGGTAAGACGACGGTCGCGCTTCACGCTGTTGCCAGTGCGCAGCGCGCCGGCGGCATCGCCGCCTTCATCGATGCCGAGCACGCGCTCGACCCCGATTACGCGCAGAAGCTCGGCGTCGACACCGACGCACTACTGGTCTCGCAGCCTGACACCGGTGAGCAGGCGCTGGAAATCGCGGACATGCTCATCCGCTCGGGCGCGCTCGACATTCTGGTCATCGACTCGGTGGCGGCTCTCGTGCCGCGCGCCGAGATCGAGGGCGAGATGGGTGACAGTCACGTAGGCCTGCAGGCCCGTCTGATGAGCCAGGCGCTGCGTAAGATGACCGGTGCCATGAGCAACTCCGGCACCACGGTGATCTTCATCAACCAGCTGCGTGAAAAGATCGGCGTCATGTTCGGCTCGCCCGAAACAACAACCGGCGGTAAGGCTCTCAAGTTCTACGCATCCGTGCGCCTGGATATCCGTCGCATCGAGACGCTCAAGGACGGTACCGACGCGATCGGTAACCGTACGCGCGTCAAGGTCGTCAAGAACAAGGTTGCGCCTCCGTTCAAGCAGGCAGAATTCGACATCATCTACGGCAAGGGCATCAGCCGAGAAGGTTCGTTGATCGACATGGGCGTGGAGCACGGCTTCATTCGAAAGTCAGGCTCCTGGTTCACCTACGACGGCGATCAGCTCGGCCAGGGCAAGGAGAACGCCCGTAAGTTCATGCTCGAAAACCCGGACGTGCGTGACGAAATCGAGAAGAAGATCATGGAAAAGCTGCAGATCGGCGCCGACGTCACGGCTACCGAAGACACGGCAGCACCTGTCGAGTTCTAGTCAGGGGTAGCTGTTCGTGGAACCGGAACCGGAACCCGAGGGCGGCGGCACCGAAGCGCAGGCGAAGGACGCCTGCCTTCGGTTGCTGACCGACAGAGCTCGAAGTCGGCATGAGCTCGAGACACGGTTGGCAAAGAAGGGCTTCACGCCCACCGTCATCGCTGCGGTACTGGACAAGCTGGCAGCCGCCAAGCTTGTCGACGACGGTGCATTCGCGGAGCAGTGGGTGCGTTCTCGCCATGTCTATGCAGGGAAGGGCAAGCACGCGCTGAGCCGCGAACTCCGAGACAAAGGCGTCAGCAACGAACACTCCTCGGCGGCGCTCGAGCAAATTGATTCCGAGGACGAGCGTCGACGCGCAACCGAGTTGGTGCGCAAGAAGTGCCGAACGCTGTCCCTACCCGACGCCAACGCTCCCGATGCGCGAGCCGAGCGCGACAAGACGGTGCGAAAGCTGGTAGGAATGCTCGCCCGCCGCGGATATCCGCAGGGGATGGCGTTTGCAGTCGTCAAGACCGAACTGGACAGGCTGGGCGCTGACACCGAAGACTTCGACGGTGACCGTTTCGGGTGATCGTCCACCTGAGACAGGTCGTCGTCGAATACACGAGGCCCGCAACACCTTCACGGTGTTGCGGGCCTCGTTTTCGTTCACCCATGTCGACTATGCGGCCCCGGCTGGTCCTCCGCCGAAGTCCTGTACGGGCACTACGGTTCCACCGGTCTTGCGCTTCTTCTGACGCATCCGCCCTTCGACGACCGTCGCCAGCTTGGTGAGCATGGAGTTGATGACGATCATGATGAGCGCAACGATGATGAGAGAAGGCAGGTAGTTGCCGTAGAACGCGCCGACCTGCTGACCGGCCCGAACCACTTCGACGTACCCGATCAGATAGCCGAGTGCCGAGTCCTTCAGAGCGACCACCATCTGCGAGATGATGGCGGGCAACATCGCGGTTACAGCCTGGGGCAGCAACACGATCCGCATGACCTGGCCTTTGCGCATGCCCAAAGCAGATGCAGCCTCGGTCTGCCCCTTCGGGAGCGAGTTGACGCCGGCGCGAACGATTTCGGCGATGACCGACCCGTTGTACAGCGTCAGACCGGTCACGACCGCAGCAAGAGCAAGGTAGCGGACCTTGAAGACCTCGTATTCGGCGTACACCGCGTACAGGAAGATCATCAGGATCAGCACGGGGACTGCGCGGAACAACTCCACGAAGACACCGCTGATCGCTCGCACCGCCCGATGATCGGACAACCTACCGATGCCGAGGACCGCTCCGAGTACCAGAGCGAACACGATGGACAGGGCAGCGGCTACGAGTGTTCCCTGAATGCCGGGCAGTAGATACGTCGTCCACGTACTGGACGTGACGAACGGCTCCCATTTCGCTGCCGTCAGCTGACCCTTGGAGTCGAGAGCCAGATAGATGAGGAAGGCGATTCCGAGGGAGATCAGAAGGACCACACCGGAGAGGATTCGATATCGCGCCTTGGCCTTCGGGCCAGGAACGTCGTAGAGAACGGCTACAGCGTCACTCATCACTTCACCGCCAATCGCTTGCTGAGGTACCCGAACAGGAGTCCGGTCGGAAGCGTCAGGATGACGAAGCCGAGGGCGAAGAGTCCACCGACAGCGAAGATTGCCGCCTCGTTCTCGATCATCGTCTTCATCAGCAGTGACGCTTCGGCGACGCCGATGACCGATGCGATGGTGGTGTTCTTGGTCAACGCGATCAACACACTTCCCAACGGACCGATCACTGCGCGGAACGCCTGGGGGAGTACGACGATCGTGATGTTCTGGGTGAATGTCATGCCGAGCGATCTGCCGGCTTCGGCTTGCCCGACCGGGACAGTGTTGATTCCGGATCGAAGCGACTCGGCCACGAACGAGGCGGTGTAGACGCTCAAACCGAGGATGGCTAGCCGAAAGTTGTTGTCGACGAGGAACGTCGGCGAATCTTCCGCAGCAAGCGCGACACCCATCGTCTGGTAGAGGCCGAACGAGGTGAACAGAATGATCAGTGTCAGTGGGGTATTACGGAAGATCGTGACGTATGCGGTAGCGAGAGCGCGTGCGACCGGAATCGGTGACACACGCATCGCCGCGATGATCGTACCGATGATCAGTGCGCCGATCGCGGACAGAACCGTCAGTTTTATCGTCATGATGAACGCGTCGACGAGTTGATCGCCGTACTTGCTCAATAGGTTCAAGGTAGGGGTGTCCAATCGGCTGGAGCGGGCCGGTCACGTCGGGTGCACTCGGTGCACCCGACGTGGGGGCGAAGCGTCAGTAGCGGTCGACGACGGGCTCGGCAGGCAGCTGGTAGCCGGAGGCGCCGACGGTCTCGTTGAAGGCCTCTTCCCAGGCACCGCTGGCGACCATTTCTTCGATGGCGTCGTTGATCTGGTTCCGGCCGTCGGTGTCGTCCTTGGCGAGACCGATCCCGTAGTTCTCGGCGGTGAACGGCTCGCCGACCACCTTCAGCTCGCCCGGGTACTGAGCGGCGTAACCGGCCAGGATGATGTCGTCGGTCGTGACCGCGTCGATAGCACCGTTTCGGAGGGACTCGACGCACGCCGAGTAGGTGTCGAACGGCTGAAGCTGGACGTCGGGGTACTCGTCGGCGATCTTCTGTGCCGGGGTCGAGCCGGTGACCGAACACAGCTTCTTACCTGCGAGGGTGTCGGGTCCGGTGATGTCGGTATTGCCTTCGGCAACCAGAAGTGACTGTCCTGCAACGAAGTACGGTCCGGCGAATCCGACCTTCTCCTTACGGGCATCGGTGATCGAGTAGGTGGCGACGATGTAGTCGACCTCACCGTTCTGAATGAGAGTCTCGCGCTGAGCGGACGGCGCTTCCTTGAACTCGATGTTCTCCTCGGAGACTCCGAGCTGGCCCGCGACGTATTTGGCGACCTCGACGTCGAACCCGCTGAAGGTGCCGTCGGGATTGCGCAGCCCGAGGCCGGGCTGGTCGTACTTGATGCCGACGATGAGTTTGCCGCCCTCGGAGCTCGAGGAGACGCTTCGTTCCTCGTTGCCGCCACATGCGGTGGCGACCACGGCCAGTGCGGCGAGTCCGGCTGCGATGCGGAGCGGGCGATTGATTCTCACTGGTAGTTCCTCCATTTTGGTTCTGCGAAGAATGATGCTGGGAAGAGCGGTTCTGGGAATGGTGCGGTGCTTCTGGTTATCGAAATCAGTGACCGAGGATCTTGCCCAGGAAGTCCTTGGCGCGATCGGATTCAGGTGATGTGAAGAACGTTTCGGGGTCGGTGTCCTCGACTACGGCGCCGTCGGCCATGAAGATGACGCGATCGCCTGCCTTGCGGGCGAAGCCCATCTCGTGGGTGACCACGAGCATCGTCATACCGTCCTTGGCAAGCGAGGTCATGACGTCGAGCACCTCGTTGACCATCTCCGGGTCGAGGGCCGATGTCGGCTCGTCGAACAGCATCACCTTGGGGTTCATGGCCAACGATCGAGCGATGGCAACACGCTGTTGCTGTCCACCCGAGAGCTGCGCTGGGTACTTGTCGGCCTGGTTGGCGATGCCCACCCGTTCGAGAAGCGCCTGCGCCGACTTGCGGACCTCTTCCTTCTTGAGCTTGCGTACCTTCTGTGGTGCCAGCATCACGTTTTCGAGGATCGTCTTGTGCGCGAACAGGTTGAAGGACTGGAAGACCATGCCGACATCGGCGCGAAGCGCTGCGAGGGCCTTTCCTTCGGCGGGAAGAACTGATCCGTCGACTTCGATGGTTCCCGAGTCGATCGGCTCCAAGCGATTGATCGTGCGGCAGAGCGTCGACTTGCCCGATCCGGACGGACCGAGAACGATGACGACCTGCCCAGCAGGTACCTCCAGATTGATGTCCTTGAGGACGTGCAGATCACCGAAATGCTTGTCTACCGATTTCAGGGAGATCATGGGGGGTCGATCGGCAAGAGCACCGGAAGCCGGCGCGTCGGTGGCGTGCGTCATAGGGCAGAACCCTATTCGTAGTTTGGTTGTCGACAGCGCTTTTCACCCGACAATTCGGATTATGTAATGGAAACTTTACTGACGGTCGGTATCGGCCCAGGGCGGACGCGGATCCCGGGCGTGGCGTGCACCCGCCGGGCCGTACCCTGGGGAGGTGGAAACGAGTGACCTGACTACCCAGAGAAGCTACGAGGTTCGAACGCACGGTTGCCAGATGAACGTGCACGACTCGGAGCGGCTGGCTGGTCTACTCGAAGAAGCCGGATACATCCCCGCATCGAGCGGCACCGATGCGGACCTGGTGGTGTTCAACACCTGCGCGGTGCGCGAAAATGCAGACAACAAGCTCTACGGCAACCTGGGAATGCTGCGACCGGCGAAGACACGCAATCCGCGCATGCAGATCGCCGTCGGAGGATGTCTCGCGCAGAAGGACCGCGACACCGTCGTGAAGAAGGCGCCGTGGGTCGATGTCGTGTTCGGCACGCACAACATCGGATCGCTGCCGACTTTGCTGGAGCGTGCGCGACACAACGACGAAGCCCAGGTCGAGATCCTGGAGTCGCTCGAAGCATTTCCGTCGACATTGCCGGCCAAGCGAGAATCGCCGTATGCCGGGTGGGTGTCCATCTCGGTCGGCTGCAACAACACCTGCACCTTCTGCATCGTGCCTGCACTGCGCGGCAAGGAGATCGACCGACGACCGGCAGACATCCTGGCCGAGGTCCAGGCACTCGTCGACCAGGGTGTCCTCGAAGTCACACTTCTCGGTCAGAACGTCAACGCGTACGGGGCATCGTTCGCGGACCCGGACCTTCCGCGCGATCGAGGGGCATTCGCGTCGCTGCTGAAAGCGTGCGGCGCCATCGACGGACTCGAACGAGTGCGGTTCACTTCACCGCACCCGGCCGAGTTCACCGACGATGTCATCGAGGCGATGGCGACCACATCGAACATCTGCCCCACACTGCACATGCCGCTGCAGTCCGGCTCCGACCGCATTCTGAAGTCCATGCGCCGGTCGTACCGTCAGAGCAAGTTCCTCGGCATCATCGACAAGGTCCGTCTCGCCATGCCGGACGCTGCGATCACGACCGACATCATCGTCGGTTTCCCCGGGGAAACCGAGGAGGACTTCGAACAGACTCTCGAGGTGATGCGGCGTGCGAAGTTCGCGAACGCGTACACCTTCCAGTACTCGAAGCGTCCGGGAACGCCTGCCGCGGACATGGACGACCAGGTGCCCAAGGAAGTTGTGCAGGAACGTTACAACCGACTGATCGCGCTGCAGGAGGAGATCGTCCTCGACGCGAACCGCGCACTGATCGGCACCGACGTCGAAATCCTGGTCGCGACGGGTGAGGGACGCAAGAACGCAGCGACTCACCGCAAGAGCGGGCGAGCGCGTGACGGACGCCTCGTGCACTTCCGTGCCGAAGAACATCAGCTGGCCGCCATCAGACCGGGTGACATCGTCACCACCACCATCACAGCAGCAGCGCCTTACCACCTCATCGCCGACGCCGGGGTTGCCTCGCACCGCCGTACGTCTGCGGGCGACGCATTCGAGAGTGGAACAGTGCCGAAGACGGCTCCCATCGGTGTCGGGTTGGGTTTGCCATCCGTCGGCGCGCCCGCCCCGCTGCCCGTAACGACAGGATGCACGGTATGACCCCCGACCCTCGGACTCCCGAGACTCCCGAGACTCCCGAGACTCCCGACCACCAGGCGCCCGACTACGACCGGGCCGAGAAGACCATCGATTCGGAGATCGACCCCGGTGTGCGCGCAGTGGTCGTCGCTGTTCTGGTGATGCTGCTGCTCCTGACCCTCGCCCTGCCGCACACCGGATCGGTCAGCGGCTTCGATGTCCTGTCCGGCAACGACGCTGCGTTGGCCGACGCTATCGCGCTGCCGTCGCGGGTGTTCGTGTGGTTCGTGACGGTATTCGCCGTGGTCGCATCGGTGCTTGCGCTCGTGACCAGAATTTGGGCACTCGCGTGGATCGCGCTTGCTGGATCTGCGATTGCATCGGTCTTCGGGATGCTGTCTATCTGGTCGAGGCAGACGCTGCCCGCGGACTCCACTGCGAGCGGCCCTGGCATCGGTTTGGTGATCGGCTGGATTCTCGTCGTGGCGCTCACGTTCCAGTGGCTCAAAGCGGTGTGGAACAAGACCACCGCGCAGCTGGACGCTCAGGAACGTCGACGGGCGGCGTCGGTGGAGGCCGAACAGAACTCGCGGTGGGCCGGACCGGTCCTCGGTCGGCCCACCGACCGCAAGCCCTGACTTCTGCAACTCCCGTTCTCTACAACTCCTCGACTGCCCCTTCGGCTGCCTCGGCCCATTCACGCCATTGCTGCGCCTGCTCGAGGGCGCGCTTGGCGTCCTTGTCCTTACCTGCTGCGGTCGCCTTCGCCGCCTGCTCCTCGAACTGGGCTACGCGCTCACGGAACTGAGCGGCGCGGGCCAGCGCCTCGGGGTCCGTACGCCGCCACTGGGCATCGACCGCTTCGGACACTGACTTCTCGATCGCCCGCAGTCTGCCTTCCAGTTCCTGCATCTTGTCGCGCGGAACCTTGCCCTGCGCGTCCCACTTCTCCTGGAGTTCGCGCAGTGCCGAGCGGGCGGCGTCGAGGTTGTTCTTCGGATCGATGTTGCCGTACTTCGCGAGCAGCTCTTCCTTGGCGACGGCGTTCGCCTCGAACTCTGCGTCGCGTTCGGATGCGGCGGCGTTGCGTGCCGCGAAGAACACGTCCTGGGCGGCCTTGAAGTTCTTCCAGAGTGCGTCGTCTGCGTCCCGTGGGGCTCTACCAGCTGCCTTCCACTCGGTCAGAAGGTCGCGGAACGCTGCTGCCGTCGGACCCCAGTCGGTGGAGGCAGAGAGGGCCTCGGCTTGGGTCACCAGCTCTTCCTTGCGTGTCTTTGCCGCTCCGCGTTCCCGGTCGAGGTCGGCGAAGTGAGCACCGCGGCGACGGTTGAAGTTCTCGCGGGCCTTGGAGTATCTCTTCCACAGCGCGTCGTCCACTTTGCGGTCGACGCCGCGGATGGTCTTCCATTCATCGAGGATTTCGCGAAGTCGGTCGCCCGCGTGTTTCCACTGCGTCGACTCGCTGCCGATCTGCTCGGCTTCCGCCGCCAGCTCTTCCTTCCGAGCCGTGTGCGCGGCCCTCTCGACTTCCTTCTCCTGCCGCGCAACCGCGGCGGCCGCGTCCGAATGTTCGATGACGAGTCGAAGCCGCTCGGCCAGTGAGTCGATGTCTCCGATGACCGCCGCCGTGGGCAGCGTCTCGGCGAGGGCAGCAGCGGCGGCCTTGGTCTTCTTGGCATCGCCGGAGCCCGCGCTGAGCCGGGCTTCGAGTAACGCGATCTCGGT
>NZ_LVCV01000345.1 GCF_001647195.1 Rhodococcus sp. EPR-157
GGCGGTGATGACCCAGGCGGTCCCGTCGTCGTCCACGCGACCGAACTTGCTCGGATCGCTGGGGGGCGCAAGTGCGGCCGTGACAGTTCCCACATGTGTCGACACCGGATGAGGTTTGGCCACAGGGCGGGCGGACCCGCCGGGCTTCGGGCCACCGGGTTTCGGAGCTGCAGGCTTCGGGGTTTCGCTGCTGGTGTCGTTGGGATCGGTCATTGTTCCTCATCTCTGCCGCGCGTCACGGCTGCCGTTAACTCGGTGTCGACCGATCGAACCATTCAAACAGGTGTAACCGGACTAGGTGTGCTCGTCTGCCGATTCTTACCTGGTGTGTCGGCCGGGATCGCTCGACCGGCTAGCGTTGGTCATGTGTTTCGTGCCGTGGCCTTGGTGCCGTCCCCGCCCCTTCTGGTGCCCGAATTGACCGGAAACGGTGCCCCCGAGGCCTCCGAGGTTCGCGATGCGTCGCTGGACGCCGTCAGATTTCTCGCCGCCGCGGTGGACTTGTGGGTGGCTGTCGGTGTCGATGACAGTCGCAGGCGTGTCGCGTCGACCTCGTCGGGAACGTTCGCAGGCTACGGCGTGGACGTCGCTGCTGCGTTGTCGCCACGAGCGAGCGCTGCCGACCCGGAATTGCCACTGCCCGCTCTGATCGCCGGCTGGCTGCGTGGCCAGGCCGCTCCGGACAGCAGCGTGGACGTGCGGCTCGTGGAACAGAATGCGGACTCGGACGAGTGCCGTCGCTTCGGACGCGAACTGCGAGAGGAAATAGACAGCGATGGGCGAGAATGGGGATTGCTGGTCATCGGAGACGGCGCAACTACCTTGACGGAGAAGGCCCCGGGGTCTTTCGACGGCCGGGCGGCGCACGTGCAGGCCCAGATCGACGACGCGTTGGCCTCGGCCGACCTGGAGACACTGGCCACACTGGACCGGCGACTGTGCCACGACGTGGGTGCTCGATCCGTCGCAGCCTGGCAAACTCTCACCGGCGTGGTGGGCACCGATCGGCTCGGTCCGCGAACGCTGTACCGGGGAGCCCCGTTCGGAGTGGGCTACTTCGTCGGCACCTGGGATGTACTTCGGTGACCGAGATCAGACCGATTGCCGTCATCGGTCCGACCGCCACCGGAAAGTCCGATCTGGGACTCGACCTCGCGGAACGGCTCGACGGCGAAATCGTCAATATCGACGCCATGCAGCAGTACCGCGGCATGGATATCGGAACCGCCAAACTGACGCCGGCGGAGCGGCGGGGGATTCCTCACCACCGCCTCGACGTTCTCGACGTGACCGAGACCGCAACCGTTGCTCGGTACCAGCACGCCGCAGTGGCCGACGTCGAGGACATCCGGGCGCGCGGCAAGGTGCCGATCATCGTCGGCGGCTCGATGATGTACGTCCAATCTCTGCTGGACGAGTGGTCATTCCCGGCGACCGACCCGGTCGTCCGAGCGCGCTGGGAAGCGGTGCTCGCCGACGGCGGAACCGACGCGGTCCACCGGGCGCTGCAGGAGCGAGACCCCGATGCCGCGGCATCGATTCTGCCCACGGACGGGCGGCGCATGGTTCGAGCTCTCGAAGTCGTTGAGCTCACCGGGTCACCGTTCGCGGCATCGGCACCGACCATCGGAGAGCCACGGTGGGCCACGCGCCTGCTCGGGGTCGATCGCGACACAGTCGCGTTGGACGAGCGCATCGCGCGTCGGACGGACTCCATGTTCACCGGCGGCCTCGTCGACGAAGTCCGCGCACTCGTTGACGTCGGATTGAGACAGGGAGTCACGGCCTCACGTGCCATCGGATACGCGCAGGTACTCGACGTCCTCGACGGCACATGTGATCTCGACTACGCGCAGGAACGCACGTTCATCGGCACCAGGCGGTACGTCCGACGCCAGCGATCGTGGTTCCGCCGGGACCCTCGTGTGCACTGGCTCGACGGCGCCGATCCCGCACTGTTGGACTCGGCGCTGTCCGTACTGCGCCACTAGCTGCGCTTGCACAAGACGTCTGACCGTAGAATCCGCAGAATGCACTTCGTCAAAGGCCACGGAACACAGAACGATTTCGTCGTCCTGCACGATCCGGACGTGAAGATCGAACTTCTTCGCCCACGCGTGGCAGCTCTGTGCGATCGCCGACGCGGGCTCGGTGCCGACGGCGTACTCCGCGTGGCGCGAGCGGGTGCCTTGCGCGACGCCGGAGTCCTCGACCGGCTGCCTACCGATGTCGGCGCCGAGGACTGGTTCATGGACTACCGCAACGGAGACGGCAGCATCGCCGAGATGTGTGGCAACGGAGTCCGCGTGTTCGCGCACTACCTTAGGGTGGCGGGGCTGGAGACCGAGGATCGGTTCGTGGTCGGCTCGCGGGCGGGGGCCCGTCCCGTGATCGTGCACAAGTTCGACGACACCACCGCCGATGTCACTGTCTCGATGGGTGATGTGCACCTGATGGGCGCGAGCTCGACCACGCTTGCCGGGCGACGTTTGGAGGGCATCGGTATCGACGTCGGAAATCCGCATCTGGCGTGCGTCGACCCGTCGGTGGACATCGCGTCGTTGCGAGCTCTCGACCTGTCCGTGGCGCCCGAGCTCGACTCCGATTTCTTCACCGCTGGGGCCAACGTCGAAATTCTGACGAGGTTGCAGTTCGGTCGGGTGGACATGCGCGTGTTCGAGCGCGGCGTCGGTGAGACCCGGTCGTGCGGAACCGGCACGGTGGCTGCTGCGGCGGCAGCACTGTCGTACGAGGGCCAGGACTCGGGCCAGGTCGTCGTCGGGGTGCCGGGCGGTGAGGTTACCGTGTCCATCGACGATTCGGGTGCCACCCTGCGCGGCCCTTCGGTGCTGGTGGCGACCGGAACGATCGGTGACGACTGGTGGCGTGAACTCGCCTGAGGCGAAACCCTGAAGGAAACCTACGTGCGCACGCTGGGCTTTTCGTGGATCATGGATGACGACGGAACAAGATAACCAGGAATCGTGTGATTCCCACATCGAAGGATTGACGAGATAACGGATTCAGAAAGACAGGATTCAGCAGCCGACGAGACTGCCAGCGGCTCCGCGTGGACGCGCGAGGAATCCGAAGCGTGGTCCAAGCGCATTGCGCGGTCACCCATCGCCGCATCGAACACCGACGAGGACTCGAACCCGTCATCGGGTGACATGCAGCTCGAGGAACGCACTGCTCTACGCCGCGTAGCCGGGCTGTCCACCGAGCTCGCCGACGTCACCGAGGTCGAATACCGCCAACTCCGGCTCGAGAGAGTAGTTCTCGTCGGCGTCTGGACCACCGGCACAGCCGCGCAGGTCGAGAGCAGCATGGCCGAACTTGCCGCTCTTGCCGAGACGGCAGGATCGGAAGTCCTCGATGCGCTCGTGCAGCGTCGAGACAAGCCCGATTCGGCGACCTACATCGGATCCGGCAAGGCACACGAGCTGCGAGACGTGGTTCTGGCAACCGGCGCCGACACCGTCGTCTGCGACGGTGAACTCACACCTGCCCAGCTCAATGCCCTGGAGAAGGTCGTCAAGGTCAAGGTCATCGACCGGACGGCGTTGATCCTCGACATCTTCGCTCAGCACGCGACGTCTCGAGAGGGCAAGGCGCAGGTCGCATTCGCTCAGATGGAGTACATGCTTCCCCGGCTTCGCGGTTGGGGCGAGTCGATGTCGCGCCAGGCAGGTGGTCGAGCTGGAAGCAACGGCGGCGTCGGCCTTCGTGGCCCCGGTGAGACGAAGATCGAGACGGATCGTCGGCGCATTCGCGAGCGGATGGCCAAGCTTCGCCGCGAGATCAAGGGTATGAAGCAGGCCCGTGACACCAAGCGCGAACGACGCTTGGAGAGCACCGTCCCATCCATCGCGATCGTCGGATACACGAACGCAGGTAAGTCCAGTCTGCTCAATGCGCTTACCGGATCGGGCGTTCTCGTACAGAACGCACTGTTCGCTACCCTCGACCCGACCTCGCGCAAGTCCACGTTGGAGGACGGGCGCGCCGTCGTGCTGACCGACACCGTCGGGTTCGTCCGGCACCTGCCGACGCAGCTGGTCGAGGCGTTCCGTTCGACTCTCGAAGAGGTCACCGACGCGGACCTTCTGCTTCATGTCGTCGACGGGTCCGATCCGCTGCCGACCGACCAGATCAAGGCAGTCCGTGAGGTCATCGCCGACGTTGTCAAGGAACGGGATTCGGCGATGCCCCCCGAGCTTATCGTCGTGAACAAGATCGATGCGGCGGATCCGGTTCAGCTGACGCAGCTTCGCGGGTTGCTGCCGGGCGCGCGTTTCGTCTCCGCTCGCACCGGCGAGGGCATCGATGAACTTCGCGATCACCTGGGCAAGATCCTCGCCTGGCCGGAGTCCGAGGTCGACGTGCTCGTGCCGTACACCCGAGGAGACCTTGTCGCTCGGATCCACACCGAGGGCAAGATTTCGAAGTCGTCCCACGAAGCGGACGGTACGCGCGTGGAAGCGCGGGTACCCACGGCGCTCGCGTCGGTTCTGACGGATTTCGCCTACGAGATCGCGACCGCCTGATTCGATGCGTTCGCTTGTCGTAGCCGGAATGCTCGGTGCGTTACTGCTGGTCCCTGCGGTCGCAGTCGCCGACGATCGACCCGTCGTGCGTCAGGAGCAGTTCGACACCTACTGCACGCCGACCGATCCGGCTTTGGACGAGCTGTCGGGCCTCACCTTCTCGGACGGTGTGCTGTACGCGATCGGCGACAGCGGAACCGATCATCGAGTTGCGGTTCTCGACGAGAACTGCGCGGTGACCCGCTGGATCGACGTGCCAGTCGATCCGTACGACGTGGAGGATCTCGCGTCGCACGACGGACAGCTGTGGCTGGCCGACGTCGGAGACAATCTGCGTCGCAGGGATACGGTCGCGCTGACCCGAATAGACCCTGCCACCGGGGACGGCGAGCTGTATCGACTCGTTTACCCGGACGGTCCTCACGACGCAGAGACCGTTTTGATCGAGCCGGGAGGGCGGCCGGTTGTCGTGACGAAGGAGCCGTCGGGCGGCAGTGGTGTGTACGTACCCGAGGGTGATGCAACGCTGAGTGAACTGCTCTCTCCCGGGCCGACGGCGCTGACCAAGGTCGGTGCCCTGACGTTCGAAGGGACCGACACTCCGGGCGGCCCGCCCTTCATCACCGGCTCGATGCTGGCAACGGGTGGCGCGGTCAGCACCGACGGAACCACCGTGGCAGTACGCACCTACAACGACGTGTACCTGTTTCCGGTCGTCGACGGGAACGTCGTGCAGGCAGTGCAGGGGGATCCGACCGTCGTTGCGCTCCCAGTTCAACCGCAGGGTGAGGCTGTCGCCTTCGGTGACGACGGCAGTCTCCTGGTCGCTTCCGAGGCTGCCGGTGGGCAGCTGCCGCCGATCGAGAGATTGGTCGGCGGCACATCGTTGGTGTCACCACCACCGGCACCGGCCCCGACCGAGACGTCATCGGGTGGCCGATGGACGTTCGGTGCGTTGGCCGGCGCCGGGGTGTTGGTGTTCGCGTCGATCCTCTACACCTTCGGGCGTGCCCGAAGGCAATAGCCGAGGGACGGTCAGGCGTCGAGGTCCGATGCCACCAGTGCCGCGATCTTGTCCAGGGTCGCTTGGTCTTCGCTTTCGACCGTGACCTCGGTTCCCTTGGTGGCGCCGAGGGTCATGATCATCAGGGCGGAGCCGGCGTCCACCGGCTCTTCGCCGTCGACGGCGAGCGTGACGTCGACGCCGGCGTCTGCGACGGCTTCCGAGATCACAGCGGCCGGACGTGCGTGCAAACCGATGGCTGATCCGACGGTGACTGTGGTGCTTGGCATTTCTCTGCTCCTATGTGATAAGTGACGAGTTCAGGCGGTGGCTGGATCAGGCGGTGACGAGATCGGGGTCGAGTGCTTCCTCGGTGGGAGCGTTCTTGCCCTTGACGAACTGCTTTGCGAACACGACCAGGAAGGCCGACAGTAGCGTTCCTGCAACGAGTGCGATCAGGAACCACAGGAACTTTCCGATGGCGAAGAACACGATCAGGCCTCCGTGTGGAGCGCTGAGGGTCACGTCGGTCGCCATGATGAGCGCGCCGGTCAACGCCCCGCCCGCCATCATCGACGGGATGACGCGCAGTGGGTCTGCGGCAGCGAACGGAATCGCACCTTCGGAGATGAACGCGGCGCCCAGGAACCATGCGGCCTTGCCGTTTTCACGCTCTGCTTCGGTGAAGAGTCGGGGACGCACGAGCGACGCGAGTGCCATGGCGAGCGGGGGAACCATTCCGGCGGCCATGACGGCGGCCATGATGCGGAGCGAGGCTACGTCGGTGACCGACAGCCCTGCCGTCGCGAATGCGTACGCGGCCTTGTTCACCGGTCCGCCGAGGTCGAAGCACATCATGAGCCCGAGAATGATGCCGAGGATGATGATCGACGTTCCGCTGAGTCCGTTGAGCCAGTCGGTGAGTCCGTTGGTGATGGCGGCGAGAGGCTTGCCGAGTACGAGGAACATCAGTCCGCCGACGATCAGCGTGGCGAAAAGCGGGATGATGACGACCGGCATGAGTCCACGGAGGACAGCGGGGATCTTCCACTTGCTGATCCACAGAGCGACGAAACCAGCGATCAGACCACCGACGAGGCCACCGATGAATCCGGCACCGACGAGCACTGCGACAGCGCCTGCCGTGAAACCTGGTGCCAAGCCTGGTCTGTCGGCGATGGCGTACGAGATGTAGCCCGCCAGTGCAGGGACCAGGAAGCTGAACGACAGCGCACCGATCTGGAACAGGACTGCTCCGAGGTAGGCCCGCATACCGCCGTCGGGGAGCGCGGTGATCGAGTTGTTGATGACGATCTCTTCGGCGTTGCTGGAGATTTCGTAGCCGCCGACGAGGAAGCCGAGAGCAATGAGCAGACCGCCCGCCGCGACGAACGGGATCATGTAGCTGACGCCTGTCAGCAAGATTTGGCGAATTCGTGTACCCCACCCGAGTTCGCCTGCGCTCGATGAGCTTCCGCCCGCAGCTGCTGCGGTGCCGGACACTCGTGCGGCGTTCGGGTCGTTCGATGCGCGAAGGGCCTCGGTGACCATGACGTCGGGCTCGTTGATGGCACGTTTGACACCGGAGGAGATGACCGGCTTGCCGGCGAACCGTTCCTTGCCCTTGACTCCGACGTCGGTGGCGAAGATGACGGCTTCGGCACTGGCGATCAATGCGGGGTCGAGGGGGGTGCTTCCGCTGGAGCCCTGTGTCTCGACGTGCACCGTGACGCCTGCGCGTTCGCCGGCAGCGACGAGCGAGTCTGCAGCCATGTAGGTGTGCGCGATACCCGTCGGGCAGGCCGTGACGGCAACGATGTGCTTGGGTGCATCGTCTGCTGCTGCTGCGGTTGGTGCCGGTGCTGCTGGAGTGGCCGTTGCGGCCGGAACGGCGGGCTTGGCTTTCGGTGCCGGGTTGATGACTCCGTCGACCAGAGCCACTACGTCGGCTGCGGTCGGGGCTTCGCGTAGCGCAGTCACGAATTCCGGCTTGACCAGCGCACGAGCGAGGCTCGAGAGGAGCTTCATGTGCGCGGATCCCGCGCCTGCCGGAGCGGCGATGAGGAAGACCAGGTCGGCGGGGCCGTCGGGAGCCCCGAAGTCGACCTTCGGGTTCAGTCGAGCGAATCCGAGGGAAGCCGATACGACGGCCTCGGCACGGCAGTGGGGAATGGCGATGCCGCCGGGCAAGCCTGTTGCGGATTGGGCCTCGCGGGCGAGTGCCGCGTCGCGCAGCGGAACTGCGTCGGTGGCACGGCCCGCAGAGGCGAGGAGTTCGGAGAGTCGGGAGATGACAGCATCTTTGGACTCGCCGAGGTCCGCATCGAGGAGGATGAGCTCCTCCGCGATGATTGCGGGATCGTTGGTCGGTGTGGACATTACTGCTCCTAGGAGAGTGTCGAGGAACTGGGAGTGGTGGACGGGATGACGCCTGGATCGAGTGCTCGTACCGATACGGAGTCGGGGTGTGCCTGGTCGGGGGTGGGAAGGGTGGTGCCGGGTAGCGCGGTCGCAGCGGTGCCGTACGCGACGGCACGGCGGATTCGGTCCTCGGGCGCACATCGTTCGATGTCGGCGAGTATGTAGCCGGCAAGCGAGGAGTCGCCTGCGCCGACGGTGCTGATTGCGTCGATCTTCGGAGGGGTCGCGAACCACGCCCCCTCGGCGGTGACCAGAACGGCGCCTGCGCTCCCCAGGGTTGCCAGAACTGCCCCGATCCCGCGCGCCAGCAGAATGCGACTTGCATCCACCGCCGCAATCGGATCACCAGCCGCTGCAGCACGTTCGAGATCGCCGCCGTCGACTCCGGTCAGCTGCGCGAGTTCTTCGGAGTTCGGCTTGATCAGGTCCGGCGCGGACGCGGGAAACGAGGCCGCGAGGGCGAGCAGAGGTGCGTCGGAGGTATCGACGGCGACCTTGCACGGCGTCGCCCGTAGAGCCGTCACCAACTCGGCGTACCAATCGACAGGGATGCCTGGGGGAAGCGAACCGGACAGCACGACCCATGTCGCGTCCCGTCCGAGATCGACGATCGCCGCGAACAGTGCATCACGAGTCTCTCGGCTGAGTTCGGGGCCCGGCTCGTTGATCTTGGTCGTCGTGCCGCCGGGTTCGCTGACGGTGATGTTGGTGCGGGCAAGCGCAGTCGTCGGAACGGCGCAGTACCGAACTCCTTTCGCAGTCAATGCCTCCAACAGCGGGTCGTGCTCGGCGGCGGGTAGTACAGCCATCGCCTGAACTCCGGACGCCGTCAGCACCCGTGCGACGTTGACGCCTTTGCCTCCCGGGTCACTGGCCGCGCCGCGTGCTCGATGCACACCGCCGCGAACCATCTCGGAGTCGAGCATCACGGTGCGGTCGATGCTCGGGTTGGCCGTCAGCGTGACGATCATGCGATCACCACCTCGATTCCGTTGTCGGTCAAACTCTTGTGGTCTGTTTCGTCTATGTCCGAATCGGTGACGAGGACGTCGATGTTGTCCACCCGCGCGAAGCTCACGAGATGCTCGCGGCCGATCTTGGACGAGTCCGCCAGCACCACGACGTGATTGGCGCTGCGAACCATTGCTCGCTTGACCGCGGCCTCGTCACTGTCGGGCGTCGACAAGCCGTGGCCGACGCTGAGCGCGTTGGTTCCGATGAATGCCACGTCCACGCGCAGCCACGCGAGTGCCGTCAACGCTTCCTCGCCGACTGCGGCCTGTGTCGTTCCGCGAACTCGACCCCCCAGCATGCGCAGGTTCACGCCACCGAACAGAGCGAGACGTGCGGCGATGGGAACCGAGTTGGTGATGACGGTGAGTTCTCGGTCGCCGCCGAGCAGAGCTGCGAGTCGACCGGTGGTCGTTCCTGCATCGAGTACTGCACTGCCACCCGACGGCGGGAGGTAGTCGAGGGCTGCGGCAGCGATGGCGTCCTTCTGCTCGGCACGGATGTACTCGCGCTCGCCGACGCCCGGCTCGGTGACTGTCAGCGCCGACGCCGGCACCGCTCCGCCGTGTACGCGGCGGACGACGCCGAGCCGGTCGAGAACAGCAAGATCTCGACGAACCGTCTCGGTCGTCACTCCGTAGGACGTAGACAGGTCGGCCACGGAGACCCGGCCACAGGAAGTGATGAGTTCCGCAATGGACCGCTGCCGTTCTTCTGCGTACACCTGCGCTCCTTTCTGTCTGGTCACTCCGCGGGCTGCGCTCCTGCCCACCCTGGTCACTCCGCGGGCTGCGCTCCTGCCCACCCTGGTCACTCCGCGGGCTGCGCTCCTGCCCACCCTGGTCACTCCGCGGGCTGCGCTCCCGGCCCATTTCATGTTGGTTTATGTTGTTTTACGCCCGTATCTGTTGACATGTCAAGAGCAAAGAGTAATCTCGGTCACAACAGTTTCATTTCAGTCAGAGGATCACAGTCGGGCTGACACCACATTCGAGTTCCAGGAGGACGCATGACGGGATCGCTTCGAGCGGAGATGCAGGGGACCGGGACGCCACTGTCCGGGGCGGCGGTGCTGCGCGGCACTCCTGTCGTACCTGGAATCGGCTTCGGCCCGGTCATCAGGCCCGGCCGCCGTCCCGACGTACCTGTCGACACCTCTGTCGTCGACGAAGCTGCACGTGGCACCGAACTGGAACGGTTCCGGGAGGCGGCGTCGGTAGTTGCAGGCCGTCTGCGCGGCCGGGCAGAGCTTGCCACCGGTGCGGCGTCCGAAGTGCTGTCGGCGAATGCCGCGATGGCGCAAGACCGCGGTTGGCTCAAGGCAGCGGAGAAGCTGATCGCCGCCGGGACCCCGGCAACGTCCGCGACGGATGCTGCCACCGAGAAGTTCGCGGCAATGTTCCAGAAGCTGGGCGGTCTGATGGCCGAGCGCGTGACGGACCTGCGTGACATCCGCGACCGTGTCATCGCCGAGATTCTCGGAGTACCCGAACCGGGTGTGCCGACACCGACCGTTCCGTCGGTGTTGTTCGCCGACGATCTCGCTCCGGCCGATACTGCCGGCCTCGATGCGAGCCTCGTGGTCGGGCTCGCGACGTCGTTGGGCGGACCGACGAGTCACACCGCGATCATCGCCCGTCAGTTGGGGATACCGTGTGTGGTCG
>NZ_LVCV01000346.1 GCF_001647195.1 Rhodococcus sp. EPR-157
GCCGCGGACGCCGTCGACACAGCCCGCGCTGAATTGGATCGCGTGTCTCGGTGGACCGGGCCGGGTTCGACGTCCGACGGTCACGCAGTCGACATTCTCGCCAACGTCCAGGACGGAGCCGGAGCGCGAGCCGCCCGCAAGACTGCCGCCACAGGAATTGGACTGTTCCGCACCGAACTCTGCTTCCTCGACCGAGATGTCGAGCCGACCGTCGACGAGCAGGCTGAGATCTACGGGCAAGTTCTCGAGGCGTTCGACGGACACAAGGTCGTCGTGCGCACCCTCGATGCAGGATCGGACAAGCCGCTGCGGTTTGCCAATCACGCCGACGAGGCGAATCCAGCGTTGGGGATCCGCGGAATCCGAATTGCCGAGCAGGACAGAGGAATTCTGTACCGCCAGCTCGACGGCATCGCCGCCGCCGCTGCAGCAACCGGGTCGTCTCCGTGGGTGATGGCGCCGATGATCGCTACCGCGGCGGAAGCTGCGGCGTTCGCCGCCGATGCGCGAGCGCGCGGTTTGAAGCCCGGGGTCATGATCGAGATTCCAGCCGCAGCGCTGCTGGCCGAGCACATCCTCGAGCATGTCGACTTCTTGTCGATCGGCACGAACGACCTTGCGCAGTACACGATGGCGGCCGACCGGATGTCCTCGCAGCTCGCATCGTTGACCGATCCCTGGCAGCCGGCGGTCATCGCGCTCGTGGCGCACACCGCCAAGGCGGGCGCCGCGGCCGGAAAGCCGGTCGGAGTATGCGGAGAGGCAGCCGCCGACCCGCTGTTGGCGTGCGTTCTCGTCGGCCTCGGCGTCACCTCCCTGTCTGCGGCCTCGGCGGCAGTGGCTCATGTCGGAGCGAAGCTGTCGTCGGTGACACTGGCACAGTGCAGGCAAGCTGCGGCTGCGACCCTGAAGACGGACAGCTCGGCAGCTGCGCGCGCAGCCGCGGCCGCTGTATTGAACTGACTGCGGTAAGGATTCGACTGCGCACTAGGATCGTCTCCTTGTGAGTCGAAACTTCGGATGGACCCTGCACGGGGACGGTAGGACGCCCGCTGCGGGCGCAGTGGTTGCACCCGACGAGCGGTTGACTTGGCCGCGCACAATCGGGATCGGCATGCAGCATGTCATCGCCATGTTCGGTGCAACGCTGCTCGTGCCAACGGTTACCGGGTTTCCGGTCACCACCACGTTGTTGTTCTCGGGCATCGGAACCGCGCTCTTCCTGATCATCACGCGAGGCCGAATTCCGAGCTATCTCGGATCGTCGTTCGCGTTCATCGCACCGTTGAGCGCGGCGCAGGCAGACGGCCCGGCCGCACAGCTCGGCGCGGTGATGTCCGTCGGAATCGTGCTCGCAGCGGTGGGCTTCATCGTGAAGTTCGCCGGCGGACGGGTGATCGAAGCCGTCATGCCGCCGGTCGTCACAGGTGCAGTCGTGGTCCTCATCGGACTCAATCTGGCTCCCGCCGCAACGTCGTCGTTCGAGGCCCAGCCACTGGTTGCCGCCGTCACGTTGCTCGCGATTCTGGTGGCGACCGTCGCCGGACCCGGATTGCTCGGGCGTCTCGGAATCCTCGTCGGTGTGATCCTCGGCTGGGTCTTCGCCGCCGTGATCGGACAGATCGACCCGGCCAAGCTCGACGCGATGCGGGCGGCCTCGTGGATCGGGATTCCGGAGTTCCGCGGCCCGACGTTCGAACTGTCCGTCGTACTCATCGCATTGCCGGTGGTGATCGTCCTCGTCGCGGAGAACGTCGGTCACGTCAAGGCAGTCTCGGCGATGACCGGTAAGTCGCTCGACGACCTTGCCGGGGATGCACTCATCGCCGACGGTCTGGCCACGACCCTCGCCGGTGCCGCAGGCGGATCGGGTACGACCACCTACGCCGAGAACATCGGGGTGATGGCGGCGACCAGGGTCTACTCGACCGCCGCGTACTGGGTCGCTGCTGCGACGGCCATCGTGCTTGCATTCTCGCCGAAGTTCGGTGCCTTGGTGTTCACGGTGCCCGACGGGGTCATCGGCGGAGCGACGCTGGTTCTCTACGGCCTGATCGGCCTGCTGGGTGTGCGTATCTGGACCGACAGCAAGGTGGATTTCACCGATCCGGTGAACCTCACTGTCGTCGCTGCCGCGCTGGTGGCCGGAATCGGTGACCTGACTCTGACGATCGGTTCGGTCGAACTCGGCGGAATCGCGTGGGGTTCAGTGGGAATCCTCGTCGGGTATCCGGTGATGCGCGCCCTGAACCGTCGAACCGCTCGTTAGTTCGGTCACCGATCACGCACGGCTCGGTCATCGACCAGGCCCGCGGGACGGTCGTAGGCTTCTCCTAATGCCAGTTCTCTTACTGGACAGCATCGAAGGAGTGAAGCTAGTGGACCGCACACTGTTCGAACCGGAGCACGATCTCTTCCGCGAGTCGTACCGCAAATTCCTCGACCAGCATGTCGCTCCGAATCACGCGCGGTGGGAAGAGCAGAACATCGTCGACCGCGACGTCTGGGTCGAAGCAGGCAAGCAGGGATTCCTCGGAACCGCGGTTCCCGAGGAGTACGGCGGCGGCGGGGTCAAAGACTTCCGCTACAACGCCATCCTGACCGAGGAAACGACCCGTGGCGGGTACAGCGGAATCGGGTTCACCCTGCACAACGACGTCGTCGCGCCGTACCTCATCGACCTGACGAACGACGAGCAGAAGCAGCGGTGGCTACCCGGGTTCTGCTCGGGCGAACTGATCACGGCAATTGCCATGACCGAGCCGGGCACTGGTAGCGACCTGCAGGGCATCAAGACTCGTGCGGTGCGTGACGGCGACGAATGGGTCCTCAACGGCTCCAAGACCTTCATCACCAACGGCATCAATGCCGATCTCATCATCGTCGTCGCCTGCACCGACCCCGAGAAGGGCGCCCAGGGCTTCAGCCTCCTCGTCGTCGAGCGCGACATGCCCGGTTTCGAGCGAGGTCGTAATCTCGACAAGCTCGGCATGAAAGCGCAAGACACCGCCGAACTCAGCTTCACCGACGTGCGAGTTCCCGCTACGAACCTCCTCGGTGACGAAGGCATGGGTTTCATCTACCTGATGCAGAACCTGCCGCAGGAAAGGCTGTCCATCGCGGTGGTAGCCGCCGCAGCCATGGAGTCCGCACTGGACATGACAATCCAGTACTGCCGAGACCGTAAGGCTTTCGGAAAGTCGATCGGCAAGTTCCAGAACACTCGGTTCGTCCTCGCAGAACTCGCGACCGAGACCACGGCCACCAGAATCATGGTCGACAAGTTCATCGAACTACTCAACGCCGGAACGCTCACGGTCCAGGAAGCCGCAATGGCGAAATGGTGGACTACCGAAAACCAGGTCAGGCTCATCGATCGGTGCCTGCAGTTGCACGGTGGGTACGGTTACATGAAGGAGTACCCGATTGCCAAGGCGTACATGGATTCTCGTGTGCAGACGATCTACGGTGGAACAACCGAGATCATGAAGGAGATCATCGGGCGAGGACTGGATCTGTAACCTTCGATACTTCATGGAACGGCCCGCAACCCTTGTGGTTGCGGGCCGTTCGGAGTTTCAGGTCAGAGTTTGCGCATTACCGTGACGACTTTGCCGAGAATGGCAGCGTCGTTTCCTGGAATCGGCTCGAACAGAGGGTTGTGCGGCATCAGCCACACGTCGCCCTTGGTGCGCTTGAAGGTCTTCACCGTGGCTTCTCCGTCGATCATCGCGGCCACGATGTCGCCGTTGTCGGCGACGCTCTGCTGTCGGACGACCACCCAATCGCCGTCGCAGATGGCTGCCTCGATCATCGACTCGCCGACGACTTTGAGCAGGAACAGTGAGCCCTGCCCGACGAGCTCTCGGGGGAGTGGAAATACATCCTCGACGGCTTCCTCGGCGAGAATCGGCCCACCGGCTGCGATTCTTCCCAGCACCGGCACGAAAGTCGGCGTCGGTAGCTGATCCCCATCCGGGGCCGAGCCGTCGGCGACAGCAGCCGCATGGTCGGCCTGAACCTCGTCGAGCCCGCGGACGTCGACCGCTCGCGGCCGATTCGGATCGCGACGAAGGAATCCTTTGCGTTCCAGGGTCCGCAGCTGGTGTGCCACCGACGAGGTAGAGGTGAGACCGACCGCGTCGCCGATCTCGCGAATGCTAGGTGGATATCCACGCTCGGTGACCGACGCCCGAATGACTTCGAGGACCTTGCGCTGACGTTCGGTCAGGCCCGCATTGATATCGGTGCCTTCGCCCTCGAACGCTTTCGCGGTCGGGACAGCGGCCGGTTTGCCGGCAGACTTGGTTGTCGACTTGGCTGTCGACTTCGCCGACCCTGACGAGGTCTCGTCCTTCATTCGTGCGTCCTCCTGCGTCGTACGCGCGTTCGTCACGGTCTCGATGATGTGCAACGGCTGGACATTCGACCGTTCGAACGCGTGGGGTGGATGTGACGTGTGGTTTCTGACACGAATCTAACCCGAAAATGCCTCGTGATCAAACATCTGTTCGATCCGTGTCGCGTTTTCTGCTGACTTTGTCGGAGTCGCGTGATAGAACTTCGAACAAGCGTTCATCGAACGCCTGATCGAATAACGGGTTCGATCGCGTTCGACACCACGGAGGTTCCGATGACTATCTTGACCGATCAGCGCCCCATGACAGCCCAGCGCACCAAGTCAGCCCCGCCTGCGCGCACCAGCCGCCGCGCAACGCCCGAGCGTCGGCGCTACGTGCGGGGCACTGCCCCGCAGGGCGGTTCCCATGGGTCCGCCGGTGTCTGCGTGGACCGGGCGCATCGCGAAGAGAAGATCTCGTGGACCGCGATGGTGGTCGGCGTCCTGGCCACCGCGCTGGTGATTCTGGGCTTCGTCGCGGTGGCGAACCTTCGCGCGGCTTCACTCGATTCGGCGTCCACACCTGCTGTCACGACAGTCGAACAGGGTCAGCAGCTCACTGTTCCGGCTCAGCCGTAGTCGACGTTCGTGGCAACTCAGGCGGTCGCTCCGTCGCGTCAGGCGCCTCGCTTGTTGGGCGATCGAGTTGTCTACGTGACGCTCCGAGTATCCTCGAAGCCTGCACCTCTCGGGAGTGGTCGGGAAGGGTGCGACGGCTACGACGGAGGCGCACACATGCATTGCCCGTTCTGCAGGCATCCGGACTCTCGCGTGGTGGACTCGCGCGAAGCCGACGAGGGGCAGGCCATCCGTCGACGGCGATCGTGTCCGGAATGCGGCCGCCGATTCACCACCGTCGAAACGGCGGTTCTTGCAGTCGTCAAGCGCAGCGGCGTCACGGAACCGTTCTCACGAGACAAGGTCGTCAAAGGTGTCCGGCGAGCGTGCCAGGGCCGCGACGTGGACAACGACGCGTTGAACCTTCTGTCTCAGCAGGTCGAAGATGCAGTTCGGGCGTCCGGTTCTGCGGAGATCCCTAGCCACGAGGTGGGATTGGCAATCCTCGGGCCGTTGCGGGATCTCGACGAGGTCGCCTACCTCAGATTTGCGTCCGTGTACCGATCATTCAGTTCCGCCGAAGACTTCGAGAAGGAAATCCAAGATCTTCGGGCGCACCGCGAGTCGTCGTCGGTCGACTAGTTCTGGCCTGCTCAGTTCCGGCCTGCACTCTCGATGGCCTTGAGTACTCGTTTCTCCGACACCGGGTAAGCGGTTCGAATGCTCTGGGCGAACAGCCCGACCCGCAGCTCCTCTATCATCCAGAAGATGTCGAGAACTGGTTTGGTGTGGAGCCGCGACTCCGGCAGCGATTTCAGCAGCCGATCGTAGGCTTCATACACTCGATCCAGAACATCCATGCCTGCGTCGTCGCGGCCAGCGCTACTCGGTAACGCGTTCAGCCGCACCGACGCGGCTTTCAGGTAGCGCGGAATCTCCGCCAGTCGCAGCGAGCCGAATTCGAACACGAACCCGTCGAAGACCAGCCCGGCCAGTTGCTCGCGCACATCGTCGGCCGCGTCGCCCTGCGCGGTATCCAGCACCGCGCGTAGCCCGAGTGCTTCGATCAGGATCGGTCGGACGAGGGCGAGTATTTTCGATGTGCGTTCGGTGATATCGGCATTGACGGCCTTCGACAGTGCTGCGAACTGCTCCGGTGAGCGCACAGGTCCGCCGTGTGCGTCCATCGACTCGTCGGCCGCGGTCGCACGGCAGTCTTCGAGCAAATCGTCGAGGCTGCCGTACGGATTCTGGCCGAGCGCCAGCCGCTCACGAGTCGGAATGCCGGCGATCAACGCCTTCGTTCCTCGCGGCGCCGATTGGAGTAGTAGCGCACGGGTGCCGTCGCGCATCGCGGCACGCTGGCTTGACGGTGTGCTCAGGACGCGGACTGCGATGCCTCCGTTTTCCTTCACCAATGCCGGATACCCCGTCACCGTCTGTCCTCCGACGGACTTGGTGACCGTCTCGTCCAGTGTGCCGAGACTCGACGACGTCCATGCCAACGCCGGAGCACGTTCCGCGCCGCCGACCGCGCTGGCCACTTCGCGCGTGACCCTGGGCGCCAGCGTTTTTCGCAGCTCCACGAGATCCTTGGCGGACCCGAGTTGCTGTCCATCGGTGTCGACTGCAACGAAGGTCATCTTCAGGTGTGCGGGCAGTTTGTCGACGTCGAAGTCGTTCGGGTCTATTCGGCACGAGCCGAGGCGCGACAGCTCGCGCGCCAGCGCGGTCGTCACCGGTTCGGAGCGAGGCGTCATTGCTGCCAGCGCCGCCGCAGCGAAGTCCGGTGCAGGGACGACATTCCGCCGCTGCGCCTTGGGGAGCAACTTGATCAGCGTCGACACGAGTTCCGATCGCATGCCTGGGACGAGCCAATCGAAGCCGACCGGCTGAACTTGGGCGAGGAGCGCGATCGGAATCCGCGCGGTCACACCGTCGGCAGCCGCACCCGGTTCGAACTGATAGGTGAGTGGGAACTGGATGTCGCCTTGACGCCACGCGTCGGGGTAGTCGCCGCCGAGCACCGATGCGGCATCGGGGTTGACGACGGTGGCTGCGGTGAAGTCGAGCAGATCGGGCTTGGTCCGCCTGGTCTTCTTCCACCAGGTGTCGAAGTGGCGCGCCGACACGGCCTCAGCGCCGACGCGAGCGTCGTAGAAGTCGAACAGGGCGTCGTCGTCGACCACGATGTCGCGTCGTCTCGCCCGGTTCTCGAGCTCGCCGACGTCATCGAGCAACTCGCGATTGCGGTGGAAGAATGGGTGTTGAGTCTTCCACTCGCCCTGCACGAGAGCATGTCTGATGAACAATTCACGCGAGGCCTCGGCGTCGATGGTGTGATAGTTCGCTGGTCGTCCGGTGACGAGTGGAATGCCGTAGAGGGTGACCCGTTCGTATGCCATGGCCGATTGGCGTTTGACGGACCAGTGAGGCTCCGAGTACGTGCGCTTGACCAGATGCGGTGCGAGGTGTTCCGCCCACTCCGGTTCGATTCTGGCCGCCATCCGTCCCCAGAGGCGGCCGGTCTCGACCAGCTCTGCTGCCATCACCCAGCGCGGCGGCTTCTTGAAGAGTCCGGATCCAGGGAACACCGCGAAATGAGTCCCGCGCGCTCCGAGGAATTCACGTTTGTCTCCTTCTCTCAGCCCGATGTGGGAGAGCAGTCCGGACAGCAGAGCCTGGTGCAGCGCGACCGGCGTGGTCGGCGAGTCCGGAATAGTCCAGCCCAATCCGCGGGTGATCTGGCGGAGCTGACCATGCAGGTCCTGCCATTCGCGGATGCGGAGGTAGTGCAGGTATTCGTTGCGACACATTCGGCGGAATTGGTTGGACGAGAGGTCGTTGCGTTGCTCGCGCAGGTATTTCCACAGCTCCACGTAGGCCAGGAAGTCCGAGTTCTCGACGGCGAAACGGGCGTGCTTCTCGTCGGCTGCCTGCTGATGCTCGACGGGACGTTCCCTGACGTCCTGGATGGACAGGGCCGACACGACGACGAGGGCGTCGGCGAGCGCCCCGGTGTTGTTGGCTTCGACGAGCATTCGAGCCATCCTCGGGTCGACGGGAAGTGACGCCAGCTCCCGACCGATCGGTGTCAACTCCGATTCGCCGTCCTTCGTCGCCGGCTTCACCGCACCCAGTTCTTCGAGCAAGCCGATTCCGTCGCGGATGCTCCGTGGGTCGGGCGGTTCCACGAACGGAAACTGCTGAATCTTGCCGAGCCCCAGTGCCGTCATCTGCAGGATGACCGAGGCGAGATTGGTGCGCAGAATCTCGGGCTCGGTGAACTGAGGACGCGACGAGAAGTCCTCCTCCGAATACAAGCGAATACAAATGCCATCCGCGACGCGACCGCATCGACCGGCACGCTGGCGGGCCGAGGCTTGAGATATCGGCTCGATGGGCAGGCGTTGCACTTTCGTCCGCAACGAATACCTCGAGATACGTGCCGTCCCCGGGTCGACTACGTACCGAATTCCAGGGACCGTCAGCGATGTCTCGGCGACGTTGGTGGACAGGACGACTCGGCGACCGGTGTGTGCGGTGAACACGCGGTGCTGCTCGGCGGCTGACAGTCGCGCATACAGCGGAACGATCTCGGTACCGCGAAGTTGCCTGTCACGCAAAGCATCTGCCGTATCGCGAATTTCTCGCTCGCCGGACAGGAACACGAGGATGTCGCCGTCGCCCTCGCCGATCAGCTCGGCGACCGCGTCGCAGGTGGCGTCGACCGGGTCGAGATCGATCGTGGTGTCGCCGACATCGACCGACAGTGGGCGGTAGCGCATCTCGACCGGGAACGTTCGTCCCGACACCTCGATGATCGGAGCGGGGACGCCATCGCGGGCGAAGTGTGTGGCGAAGCGCTCGGGATCGATCGTCGCCGAGGTGATGATCACCTTGAGGTCGGGTCGGCGGGGGAGCAGCTGTGCTAGGTATCCCAGGATGAAGTCGATGTTGAGGCTGCGTTCGTGCGCCTCGTCGATGATCAGCGTGTCGTACTGCCTGAGCATGCGGTCGCGCTGGATCTCGGCGAGCAGGATTCCGTCGGTCATCAGCTTGACGAGAGTGGATTCCGACGATTGGTCGGTGAAGCGAACCTTGTATCCGACGGATTCGCCGATGCTCTCGCCGACTTCCTCGGCGATGCGTTCGGCGACCGTTCGGGCAGCAAGCCTGCGAGGCTGAGTGTGGCCGATGGAGCCGCGGATTCCGCGTCCGAGTTCGAGACAGATCTTGGGTATCTGCGTCGTCTTTCCCGAACCGGTCTCACCTGCGACGATCACGACCTGGTTGTTCTCGATTGCGTCCGCGATATCGGATTTCCGCAGGCTGACCGGGAGTGTTTCCGGGTATTCGATCCTCGGTACGCAGCTGCGGCGATGAGCAACGGTGCTCTCTGCGCTCGTGACATCGTTCTCGACTGCCGCGAGCTGATCGGGGGTACGTGCCCGGTCGAGCCGTCGACGCAATCTGTGCTCGTCACGGATCGATACTCCGGACAAGCGAGCAAGCAGTGATCGGCGAAGTTCCGAGGCCGTTGAAGTAGACATTCTTCGAACAGTTTATCCAGCGCGGGCGACGCCGGCACTGTCGGGATCACGTGCGATCGGCCTCCGCTGTGCAAAAATCCACTATGGCTGTCGAGTCCGTCCGATCCACCGAGGAGCCCACGAGCGTTCCGATCAGGGTTGCGAGGGTCGCGTTCGCCGTCCTCACCGCTGTCACGCTCGGCTTCATCCTCCACGACGGTGCGAGCGACCCGACGTTCCCGGTGGTCAACTACTTCAGCTATTTCACTGTGCTGAGCAACGTGCTGACGGTCGTCGTGCTCGGTGTCGGTGGCCTCGTGGATCCACGCGGGATGCGTTGGCAGCTGTTCCGCGGGGCCGTCACCCTGTACATGGTCATCACCGGGATCATCTATGCGGTGCTGCTGTCCAACATCGAGGTCGGGATCGCGGGGCAGTGGACCAACGACGTCGTCCACCGAATCATGCCCGTCGTGATCTTCCTCGATTGGATCGTCGTTCCCGCACGTCAGCGGATCGCGGAGTCACAGTCGCTGGTGTGGTTGACCTTCCCGGTCGTCTACGGGGTCTACACCTTGATCCGCGGACCGATCGTCGACTGGTATCCCTACCCGTTCCTCGACCCACGGAGTCAGGGCTATGTCGCACTGGTGATCGGCCTCGTCGTTCTCACGGTCGCGTTCGTGCTCATGGCGCTCGCGGTGAACGCAATCGGGCGGCTCGGCAACAAATGGCGATACGGGGAGGCATCGGCCGAAGCCGAGTGACTAAGCTCTGGCGCATGTCTTCTGTGCCAGAGCCGACGTACGAATCCACACACTCCGCGCTGTGGCACGGTTTCGCCGATATGGGCGCGGTGAGCAAGAACGGCCCGTTCGTCGTCTCGCGCGGCGACGGCGCCTACATCTTCGATCGCGAGGGCAACCGGTATCTCGATGCCACAGCTGGTCTGTGGTTCACCAATGTCGGGCACGGACGTTCCGAGATCGCCGACGCGGTGGCGGCCCAACTTTCCTCGCTGGCACACTATTCGAACTTCGGTGACTTCGTGCCGGAGACGACCCTGGCTCTCGCCGAGCGGCTCGGCGAGATCGCACCGGTCGCCGGGAGCAAGATCTTCTTCACCTCGGGCGGTTCGGACTCCATCGACACTGCCGCGAAGTTGGCTCGGCGGTACTGGCACGAGGCGGGCAAGCCGGACAAGACGTTGATCGTCGGTCGTCAGAAGGCGTATCACGGAATGCATGTCGCCGGAACCGCGCTGGCAGGCATCGCGGTAAACCGCGAGAACTACGGCACGTTGATGTCGGACGCGCGGACTGTCACGTGGGACGATGCAAAGAGCTTGCTCGCATTGATCGAGGAGGTCGGTGCGGACAAGATCGCCGCCTTCTTCTGTGAGCCCATCATCGGTGCGGGCGGGGTGTATCTGCCTCCGGAAGGCTATCTGCAGGAAGTCCGGCAGATCTGCCGCGACCACGATGTGCTGTTCGTCGCCGACGAGGTCGTGACCGGATTCGGCCGAATCGGTGGGTCGTGGTTCGCGTCGAGCAGGTTCGACCTGCAGCCCGATTTGATGACGACCGCAAAGGGTCTTACCTCGGGATACGTTCCGATGGGTGCCGTGTTCATCGCACCGCACATCGCCGAGCCGTTCTTCGCGGGTGGTGTCTGGTGGCGTCACGGTTACACCTACGGCGGCCACGCCGGCGCCGCGGCAGCAGCGATGGCAAACCTCGACATCATCGAACGCGAGAACCTGCTGCAGGAATCGGCCAGGTTGGAGGCTTCGCTGCACACTCACTTCGCGCCGCTCGCCGAACACCCTCGCGTGCAGGAGGTCCGCAGTGGCCTCGGCGCGGTCGCTGCCGTACAGCTGAACGATCCGGCAGAGGCGCTGCCGTTCGTCGGCACCCTCCGCAAGCACGGCGTATCAGGTCGGGCTGCGGGTCAGGGAGCCATGCAGATCTCGCCGGCATTCGTGATGACCGACTCCGAGGTGGAGGAACTGGCTGGGCGGATGCTCACCGCCCTCGGCTGAACTTGTCCTTCCAGCGCGCCATGCGCGACCGCTGAGACGACGGTTCTGTAACGGGAGCGGTCCTTGCCTCGGCATGCCGGGTGTGAAGCTGGTCGCGTACCTCGTCGGGGGTGTACGCGCGCCTGGTGCGCTCGGACTTGACCACCAGCGCGCCCGTCGCTGCAACACCGACGACACCCGCCAGTCCGAGAATCTTCCACAGCTTCATTGCTTCACCGTACTGCGATCTAGGCTGGTCGACATGACAGCGTCGAGAATCTCCTTGGACACCGCCGCGAATGCGACTCGAACCGGTGACATCTGGATCTTTCGAGGACGTTCGGCGGCAGACCGTGCGATCCAGACGCTGACCAACAGTCCGGTCAACCATGTCGGCATGGCCGTGGTAGTCGACGATCTACCGCCGTTGATGTGGCACGCGGAGCTGGGCAAGACGTTGCAGGACATGTGGACCGGACACTTTCAGCGCGGTGTGCAGCTGCACGACTTGCGCGCCGCAGTGATGCAGTGGTCCACGAAGTACGAGCAGCAATGTTGGTTGCGCCAACTCGGAAGCGCGGTGACTCGCGAGCAAGAAGACGCGTTGATGCGCACCATTGCCCGCATGGACGGTACGGCGTTCCCGACGACGGCCGCACTCGCCGGCCGATGGTTCAAAGGCCGTGTCCCCAGTCTGCGCAGAAACGAGCACTCGGCGACTGCGCTGGAGACGGCCTACTGCGCGGAAGTCGTTGCAATGACCTATGACTCGATGGGACTGCTCACCGGGAAGAAAAAGGCGAACTGGTTCGATCCCGGAAAGTTCTGGAGTGGAGATCGACTTCCGTTGGCACCGGGAGTGACACTCGGCGCCGAGATAGCGGTGGATGTGCCGTAGTCGGTAGCGACTTCGGCGCGTGCGCGAGCTTCAGACGTAGATGGTCTTGTCCGCTGCGACCGTTCCACCGAGTTCGATCCACTCCGGCGTGTGCGTGGTGCGAAGCACAGATCCGCGGCCCTGTTCGATCCGTAGATCACGTCCGAGTACGTCGGTGATCCACACTGCCGCCGACCCGGTCGCCTCGTCCTCGGTGATCCCCATCGCGGGCGCGAACATTCGGGAGCGAATCGAGCCGGCGGCCTCGTCGTCCCACGCCCACACATAGTGATGACCGTCGGTGAACGATGCAGGATCAGTCGCCAGGACATCGGCGACGGCGCCCATCGGATGGGGTGTGAACGTCGGCGCCCAGGCCGCTTGCGCACGAATCCATGTCGTGTCTGCCTCGTAGCGGACGCGCAGTTCTGCGGCGGGCACGGTGAGGGTGTCCAACGCGGTGCGGTGCTCGCGGAGCCACCAGGACAGACCCACCGTGGGATGACCGGCGAACGGCAATTCGACGGCAGGGGTGTAGATTCGGGTGCTCGCGTGCGCTGACCCGTCGGACGAGAAGAATACAGTTTCGCTGAAACCGAGTTCCGTTGCGAGAGATTGTCTGTCGGACTCACCGACATCCTCGGCGCGGACGATGCCGAGCGCATTGCCGTGTTCCCCTGACTCGTCGGTGAACACGCGAACGACGGATACCTCGATGGTCATGGGTAGCAAATGTACTCGAGTCCTATGGTCCGCGCACACGAAAAAAAGCCCGCATACTCGTACGTCGAGTATGCGGGCTCGTCGGTCCGAAGATCAGACAGTCACACCATCGAGTGTGCGTGTGATCTCGATCGCTTGACCGACACCTGCGACGATCGACGCGGCCCGAATGGCCTCGAAGATCTTCTCGCGGTCCACGCCTTCGTCACGCAGAGTCCTCTCGTGCGCTTCGAGGCAGTGGTTGCATCCGTTGACAGCAGACACGGCCAACGACCACAGTTCGAAGTCGGCCTTGTCGACACCGGGGTTGCCGATGATGTTCATTCGCAGCCCGGCGCGCAGATCGTCGTACTTGCCGTCCAAATACCCCTTGGTGCGGTAGAAGACGTTGTTCATGCCCATGATGGACGCCGCACCGAGTGCTGCGCTGTAGGCCTCCGCCGACAGAGTGTCCGCGGCTTCCTCGGCGATTTCCTTCAGCGTCGTAGGCGACTTGGTCGCGGCCGCAGTAGCGAGGAGCGTGCCCCACAGTTGCTGCTCGTTCAGCACCGTGGATCGGGCAATGGAACTCAGGTTGAGCTTGAGATCCTTCGCATACTCGGGCAGGGCGCTCTTCAGGTTCTCGACGCTCATGTCAGACGCTCGCCGTCAGCAGTTCGCCTGCATCGATGGTCGGGTCGCCCTTCTTCCAGTTGCATGCGCACAGCTCGTCGGACTGCAAGGCGTCGAGAACACGGAGTACCTCGTCGACGTTGCGGCCGACGGATCCTGCAGTGACCGAAACGAACTGAATTTCGTTGTTCGGATCGACGATGAAGGTCGCGCGGTCGGCGACGCCATCGTTGTTGAGTACGCCTGCAGCCGTTGCAAGCTCGCGCTTGAGGTCGGAGAGGATGGGGAACGGAAGGGTCTTCAGATCCTCGTGCTGTGCCCGCCACTGGAAGTGCACGAACTCGTTGTCGACAGAGGCGCCGAGTACCTGGGCGTCACGGTCCGCGAACTCTTCGTTCAGCTTGCCGAACGCTGCGATCTCCGTGGGGCATACGAACGTGAAGTCCTTGGGCCAGAAGAAGACGATGCGCCACTTGCCGGCGTGGTCGTCGCTGGTGACGGTCGTGAAGTAGTCGTCGGGCTGCTGTGCGTTCACCTTCGACAGGTCACCGCCGATGACGGCCGTGAGGTTGTAGGCGGGGAACTGGTCTCCGATAGTCAACAGGGCCATGTGGTTCTCCTCTTGTAGTGCTGCACAGGTGCGCAGAAACGCGCGATTTTCGTATGGGTAGTGGATCGGTGGAGGCGCACGTGAGTACGGGCACCGACGTGTACGAGTGTGCCAAAAAAGCACCGAAAGGTAAACGTGATGACTAGCACTAGACTCATAGGTATGCCCGATGAAAGCTATCAACCCACACTGTCGCAGCTGCGTGCGTTCGTCGCCGTAGCCGAGCACAGGCACTTCGGGGCCGCAGCGGCGCGCCTGAAAGTGAGCCAACCGACTCTGTCGCAGGCACTCGCCTCGCTCGAACACGGCCTGGGCGTGCAGCTGGTGGAGCGCAGTACCCGAAAGGTATTGATGACGGCGGCAGGAACCCAGCTGATCGGTCGAGCGCACGCGGCCGTCGACGCAGCCGACGGGTTTCTCGCCGAGGCATCAGGTCTGGGCGGGACGTTGTCGGGGCCGCTGCGGCTGGGGCTCATCCCCACCGTTGCGCCCTACGTGCTGCCCGCACTGCTGCCGGCATTGCGCCGAGAGTTTCCTGACATCGCACCCGTCGTAGTCGAAGATCAGACCGCACGTCTGCTGGCGTCGTTGCGTGCGGGTACAGTCGAAGCCGCCGTGGTCGCCCTGCCGACCGGTGAATCGGGAATCGTCGAACTACCGCTCTACACAGAGGATTTCGTGTTGGTAGTACCGGCAGGTCACGATCTCGACGGACGGTCGGCGCTGCCACTGACCGTCTTGGCCGGCCAACCTGTTCTTCTTCTCGACGACGGACACTGCTTGCGCGATCAGAGCATCGATCTGTGTCGGTCGGTGGAGGCGGCGCCCATGACGACCGACACGCGGGCGACCTCGCTCGCGACGGTAGTTCAGTGTGTTGCAGGTGGACTCGGTGTGACCCTCCTGCCTCGCTCGGCAGTTGCTGTCGAGACGGGGCGGGGCGCGTTGGGAATCGCGGAGTTCGCCGACCCGAAGCCTGGACGGACCATCGGACTGGTGCACCGGGCATCCAGCTCGTACACGGACAAGTACCGGGCCATCGCCGACCTGATCTCGGGTCTTGGCGCAGGCGCCGGGGGATCGACTACCCGGCGATGATGGTGATCTCGTCGAACACTATCTCGCCCAGTGCATTCGACTCGTCGAGATCGATCGTGGCGCCGAGTGCCCAGCCCTGATCACCGTCAGGATCTTCGATGATCTGCCGAACCGATGTTGTCTCGCGGCCGACGGTGAGCTCGAACAATGCCGGCCCGCGGGCGGATGGTCCCGTGCCGATCTCGCCGTACTCCGCGAAGAACGGTTCCAGTTCGACCTCCCAATCGGGGCCGTCGTCGAGATCGTCGAGGTCGTCCCATCGGCCCGCCGCTGCGAGTTCGATGCGCTTGAACATCGCATTGCGCACCAGCACTCGAAATGCTCTCGGATTGGCCGTGATCGGCCTCGGAGTGTCGCCGCCGTAGGCTTCGGGTCGGGCTTCGGGCTCCTCGCCGGGGTCGGTGAGGTTCTCCCACTCGTCGAGCAGGCTCGAGTCGACCTGTCGAACCAGTTCGCCGAGCCATTCGGTGATGTCCTGCACTTCCTCGGTTCGAGCCTCCGGCGGAACCGTCTGCCGCAGTGCACGATACGCATCGGCGAGATAGCGCAGCACCAGTCCTTCGGATCTGGTCAGTCCGTAGTGGCTGATCAGTTCGGCGAACGTCATCGCCCGTTCGATCATGTCGCGAACCACGGATTTCGGAGACAGTGCCACCTCGTTGAGCCAGGGGTGCCCACCTCGGTCGATCTCGAACGCCGGAACCAGTAGCTCGGCAAGAGGTTTCGGCCAGGTAACTTCTTCGAGGAGTTCCATCCGTTCGTCGTATTCGATGCCGTCCGCCTTCATCTGCGACACAGCTTCACCGCGTGCAGCGTGCTGCTGCGCCATCAGAATCTGACGCGGATCGTCCAGCGTCGACTCGATGATCGACACCACATCGAGAGCATGGGTAGGGGAGTCGGCGTCGAGCAGTTCGAACGACGCCAGTGCGAACGGCGACAACGGCTGATTCAGAGCGAAGTCCGGCTGCAGATCCATCGTCAGGCGGGCGTGCCTGCCGTCGGCGTCCGGCTCGGGGAGTTGCTCGACGATACCTGCGGCCACGAGGCCCCGGTACAGCGTGATCGCCCGCAGAATGTGCTTGCGTTGCGCGGGTCTGGTTTCGTGATTGTCCTCGAGGAGGTGACGCATGGCGACGAAGCAGTTGCCCGGACGCGCAATGACGTTGAGCAGCATCGCATTACTGACCGAGAAGCGTGAGGACAGTGGTTCGGGGCTTGCGGCGACTATCCGCTCGAAGGTGGGCTCGCCCCAGGACACGAACCCGTCGGGAGCCTTCTTGCGTTGGACGCGTTTGAGCTTCTTGGGGTCGTCCCCGGCCTTCGCGACCAGCCGAGCGTTCTCGATGTCGTGCTCGGGAGCTTCGACGACCACGGTGCCGAGAGTGTCGTAACCGGCGCGCCCGGCGCGTCCGGCGATCTGGTGAAATTCGCGTGCGCGCAGTTGGCGCGTACGAATACCGTCGTACTTGGTCAACCCGGTGAAGAGCACCGTTCGGATCGGGACGTTGATCCCGACGCCGAGTGTATCGGTGCCGCAGATGACCTTGAGCAGCCCGTCCTGCGCCAGCTTCTCGACGAGACGGCGGTATTTGGGGAGCATGCCCGCATGGTGGACACCGATACCGTGACGGACCAGCCGAGACAGCGTCTTGCCGAAGCCTGTCGTGAATCGAAACTGCCCGATTGCGTCGGCGATCTGAGCCTTCTCGTCCTTCGACGCGACGTTCACACTGGTCAATGCCTGCGCTCGTTCGAGCGCTGACGCCTGCGTGAAGTGCACCACGTACACCGGGGCCAGGTGAGTGCTGACAAGCTCCTCGATGGTTTCGCCTATCGGCGTCGTGACGTACGAGAACATCAGCGGCACCGGACGCTCGGACCCCGATACGACGGTCGTCGCGCGACCGGTCCGGCGCGTGAGATCGTCGCGGAAGAG
>NZ_LVCV01000347.1 GCF_001647195.1 Rhodococcus sp. EPR-157
CCGGCTCGGAGTAGTAGTGAAACTCGTCCATGACCACTTGACCCATGTCCGAGTCCGCTCCCTGTCGGAGCGCAAGATTGGCGACGATCTCGGCAGTCGCACAGATGATGGGTGCGCCGGAGTTCACCGAGGCGTCCCCCGTCATCATGCCTACGTTCTGGGCCCCGAAGATGTCGCACAGCGCGAAGAACTTCTCGCTGACGAGTGCCTTGATCGGTGCGGTGTAGAAGGTGCGCTTTCCAGCGGCCATCGCGGCGAAGTGCGCTCCGACCGCAACCATGGACTTACCCGAGCCGGTGGGGGTTGCCAAAATGACGTTGGATCCGGACACCAGTTCGATCAGTGCCTCTTCCTGCGCCGGATACAGCGTCAGACCTCGCTCGACCGTCCATGCGGTGAAGATCTCGAACAGTGCGTCCGGATCCTGTGCCTCGTCGGTCGTGGGGGCAGGGACGAGTTCGGAGAGGAGCACGCCTACAGATTATGGGTCGCCGACGGTGTCCACACCATCGGCGTCCGCGAGGACTGCGCCTAGGTCGCGCTGCGCTCGTCGGATCCCATGGCTCCGAGCACCGCCAGTCGGGTGCTTGCGCTACCGGTGATCATGTCCTCACCGATGCCGTTGATGAGAAGGTGGCGCCAGCGTGACTCGTCGAATTCCAGAGCCGGCGTGGCCTCGAAGAACTCCTCGAGGACGTGCAGGAAGCGGATGGGGTCGTCCCTGAACGGAAAGTGACCGGAGCGTCTGAACACTGCGAGTCTCGAGCCCGGCATGGCGGAATGGGCCAGATGGGCATGGCTGACGGGTATCACCGAATCCTGATCGCCCCATACGAGTAGCACCGGAAGGTTCTCGGTCAGGTAACACCGATCCAGCATCGTCACCACCTGCCCGCGCCAGTCCACGACCGCGCGCAAGGTACGTAGGTACGCCTCGTACGCGGTGGGGTCGGGGAGGGCACTGAGTACCCGCATGAAGTCCGGCGTGTCGTGCAGGATGGCCCCTGGGCGCAGCGGCGAGCCGTTCAGTTTGCCGATCAGCCCGCCTGCGTACTTGACCAACGACAGGGCGCCCGGCACACGAAGCAACTTCACGACTTCACTGGCCAACGGGATCGATGCAAGCCGAAGCAGTGGGTGAACGTCCTTCGTCACCCCACCCGAGGAGACCAGGACGAGTCTGTCGACCATGTGCGGGAACTGGTAGGAGAACTGCATTGCAACGCCGCCGCCGAGGGAGTGGCCGACGACGGTGACATGCTCGATACCCAGAACCGAGAGCAGGTCGCGCATGCCGTTCGCGTACGCGGCGACCGAGTAGTCCGCGCGTGGTTTGTCGGAGCGGCCGTGCCCCAACAGGTCCGGCGCTATGACCGTGTAGTTCTGTGCGAGGTGCGGAATGACGTCGTTCCATGTCTCCGAATTGTCGCCGATGCCATGAATGAGCAGAACGACTGGACCTTCGCCGGCCATGCGGAAAGCCCGTCGGTAGCCGTGGACGGTACGGAAGACGAGCCGCGGTTCGGCGTCGGGAACCGGTCGAAGCTTGCGCGTGCGTGGATTGCTCATGTCGCCTGCTGGTTCCTCGTGGGCGGATCGGTCGAGTGGATCCTCGGTAGGGGTTGCGCTGTTGCCTATGACTCTCGCACGAGTTCGGGGCAACGGCGAGATATCGGAGTGATTTACGGTTACAGGTATGTTTCGGCCTGAGCGGCGCCGTCGAGAGCCGAAAAAGCGGGCACCGAGTGTGAGTTCACACTCGGTGCCCGCTCTTACGTTCGTGAGAACCGTCAGTTCTCGGACTGAGGATCGGCGTTCGGATCGGCATCGAACCCGCCCTGTTCGGCAAGGAACTTCTCGAACTCGGCGCCCAGTTCGTCGCCGCTCGGAAGGGTCTCGTCCTTCGCCAGCAGCGTCGACTGCTGCTCCTGGGCAGCGACGTAGGTGTCGTACTGGCGTTCCAGCGCATGCACGACCGACTGAACTTCTTCGTTGCCTGTTATGTGCTCGTCCACCTGCTCCTTCACTCGCGCCGCGGCCTGGCCGAGCGCAACGAGCGGCAGATCGAGACCACCGGCGGTGCTCACGTTCTCCAGAAGAGTCTCGGCGGCGCCCGGGTAGTCCGTTTGAGCGAGGTAGTGCGGAACGTGCACCGAGAAGCCCATCGACTCGTGCCCGTGCTGCGCCATGCGCAACTCCAGGAGCGAGGACGCGCTTCCGGGAACCTGTAGTTCGCCCGACCAGCTCTGGTCCGGCGGGACCAACTCCTTGTTCGAGGAGTGGGCTGTCACACCCAGCGGACGGGTGTGCGGAATGGCCATCGGAATCGAACCGAGTCCGATGGTTCGGCGGACTCCGAGTTGCTCGGCGAGCAGCCGTACCGCAGTGGTGAATTTCTCCCACCGCAGATCCGGCTCCATGCCGGAGAGCAGGAGGAACGGTGTCCCCGCGTTGTCCTTGACTGCGTAGAGATTCAGCTCGGGGGCGTCGTAGTCGGAGAAGTGGTCCGATTTGAACGACATGGTCGGTCGGCGAGACCGGTAGTCGACGAGCTCGTCGACGTCGAAGGACGCGACCAGCTCGGTTTCGAGACTTTCCCGCAGATGCTTGGTTGCCAGCTTCACCGCGTGGCCGGCGTCGGAGAAGCCCTCGAGCCCGTGCACGAGGACAGTACCGAGCCCGTCACTGGAAGAAATCTGAGGCGCTGGAAACTCCAGCTCGTACATGCTCGACTTCTCATTCATGCCGGACCCCTTTCTGTGGATCGCCCTCGGCCGACGGCACGGCCGAAACCGACGTCTAGCCAGGATACTCGCGCGTGGACGGGTACCCGGCTACTGACGCGTGCAACACACGCGCCTCCACTTCGAGAACGTCGTGGTTCCTTGCTTCATTCCCGCCGCCGACCATCACCCGCCGAAACTGTTCAGGGCCCGAATCTTGTTGGTGACGTCGAGGGCCGCGACCTTGTATGCCTCGGACAGCGTCGGATAGTTGAACACGGCGTCGACGAGGTAGTCGATGGTGCCGCCGCACCCCATGACTGCCTGCCCGATGTGAATGAGATCCGTCGCGCCCGAACCGAAGATGTGTACGCCGAGAAGGGTCCTGTCGTCGGTGGACACCAGCAGCTTCAGCATCCCGTAGGAGTCGCCGGCGATCTGACCGCGGGCGAGCTCCCTGTAGCGGGAGACACCGACCTCGTACGGAACCGCCTTCTTGGTGAGTTCGACCTCGGTCGCTCCGACGTACGACACTTCGGGAATCGAGTAGATGCCGATCGGTTGCAGATCGGTCAGACCTTTGCTCGGCTCGCCGAACGCGTGGTAGGCGGCCAGACGACCTTGATCCATCGATGTGGCTGCGAGCGCGGGGAAGCCGATGACATCGCCGACGGCATAGATGTGATCGACCTTCGTCTGGAAGTTCTCGTCGACGAAAATTCGGCCGCGAGCGTCGGCTTCGAGTCCGGCGCTTTCGAGATCGAGTGCGTCGGTCAGACCCTGCCTTCCCGCCGAGTACATGACTGCCTCGGCTGGAATCCGCTTGCCGCTGGCGAGTGTGGTTACCGTTCCCGACGGTCCGATGTCGACTGCGGTGACCGCCTCGCCGAACCGGAACGTGACAGCGAGATCGCGAAGATGGAACTGCAGTGACTCCACGATTTCGCGGTCGCAGAAGTCGAGCATGGTGTCACGCTTCTCGACGACGGTCACCTTGGTGCCGAGTGCGGCGAACATCGACGCATACTCGATCCCGATCACGCCCGCTCCTACGACGACCATCGAGGTGGGGATGAACTCGAGATTGAGGATGCCGTCGGAGTCGAGCACTCGGTAGTCGTCGAATTCGATGTCGGCAGGCCGCGCCGGAGCCGTTCCGGTGGCGATGACGACGTTCTTGGCGTGGACCGTGAGCTGCTCCCCGCGCTGCTCGTCGTCGATGACGACGGTATGCGCGTCGAGAAACTTTCCGGTGCCCGTGATGAGCTCGATTCGGTTGCGCAGCAGCTGTGACCGAACGACCTCGATCTCTTTGCCGATCACGTGCGAGGTGCGGGCCAACAGGTCCGCTGGGGTGATGTTGGCTTTGACCCGGTAGCTCGCGCCGTACAGTTCGCGCTGGTTCATTCCGGTCAGATAGAGAACTGCCTCGCGCAGCGTTTTCGAGGGGATCGTGCCGGTGTTGACGCACACACCGCCGAGCATCTTGCCCTTCTCCACGATTGCAACGCGTTTCCCGAGTTTCGCAGCGGCTATGGCAGCCTTCTGGCCGCCAGGACCGGACCCGATCACGACAAGGTCGTATTCCATCGCAACAGACATGTCTCATAGGTACTCCGTCCACGCAAAGTCCGTATGCCGGGCGGGTCACAAGCACGTGAACACAGGTCTGTTCGGCACATTCGAATGTCGCTACCGATGCATGTGTTGTGGGAGTCTGATGAAAGAAACACATTTCGAGTCGAGCGTGGAGGAATCAATGCCGCAAACAGTGCGTGGGGTCGTTGCCAAGGCCAAGGGTGAACCGGTCTCGATCGAGTCGATCGTGATTCCCGACCCAGGGCCGTTCGACGTGGTGGTGAAGATCTCTGCGTGCGGGGTGTGCCACACCGACTTGCACTACCGCGAAGGCGGAATCAACGACGAGTTCCCGTTCCTGCTCGGTCACGAGGCTGCCGGTGTCGTCGAGACCGTCGGCGATGCGGTGACACACGTCGAGGTCGGCGACTTCGTGGTGTTGAACTGGCGTGCGGTATGCGGCGAATGTCGGGCGTGCAAGAAAGGCAAGCCCTGGTACTGCTTCGATACCCACAACGCATCCAAGAAGATGACTCTCGAAGACGG
>NZ_LVCV01000348.1 GCF_001647195.1 Rhodococcus sp. EPR-157
AGTCGGATCCCGCGGTCGTCGGGTTGCTCGGGTGCGGAGTGATGGCGGGTCTCGGTGCGGCCATGAACACCGGCAACGTTTCTCGCGGTGATTCGGTGGCCGTCATCGGATGTGGCGGCGTCGGCGACGCGGCCATCGCGGGCGCCCGTCTGGCCGGGGCGACGACGATCATCGCGGTGGACCGCGATCCGGGCAAGCTCGAGTGGGCGAAGGATATCGGTGCGACGCACACCGTCGACGCCTCGAAGGTCGATGCAGTCGAAGCCGTGCAGGAATTGACCGATGGCTTCGGGGCCGACGTCGTGATCGACGCGGTGGGACGGCCCGAGACGTGGAAGCAAGCGTTCTACGCGCGCGACCTGGCCGGCACGGTGGTGTTGGTGGGCGTGCCGACGCCGGACATGCAGCTGGAGATGCCGCTGATCGACTTCTTCTCGCGCGGTGGATCGCTCAAGTCGTCGTGGTACGGCGATTGCTTGCCGGAGCGCGACTTCCCGATGCTGGTCGATCTGTACGAGCAGGGTCGGTTGCCGCTGGAGAAGTTCGCGACCGAGCGCATCGGGATCGAGGACGTCGAGGCCGCGTTCTCGGCGATGCACAAGGGAACAGTTCTGCGTTCGGTCGTCGAACTGTGAGTATGCGAGTGGAGAAGGTCGTCACATCGGGAACGTTCGCGCTCGACGGGGGTGAATGGGACGTCGACAACAACATCTGGCTTATCGGGGACGACAGCGAGGTAGTGATCGTCGATGCTGCACACAACGCCCGTCCGATCATCGACGCGGTAGCCGGCCGAACGGTCAGGGCGATCGTCTGTACACACGGACACAACGATCACGTCACGGTAGCCCCTGAACTGTCCGCGGAACTCGACGCGCCGATACTGCTGCACCCGGCCGACGACGTGCTGTGGGAACAGACACATCCAGGTATCACGCACGCCGTTCTCGAAGACGGACAGCGGCTCTCGGTGGCAGGGACGGAGATCCTTGCGCTCCACACCCCGGGTCACTCGCCGGGGTCGACCTGCCTGTACCTGCCCGAAGCCGGCCAGCTCTTCTCCGGGGACACCTTGTTCTCCGGCGGCCCCGGTGCAACGGGGCGTTCGTACTCCGACTTCCCGACCATCATCGGCTCGATCCGGGAACGTCTGTTCGCATTGCCTGCCGAGACGAAGGTCAACACCGGGCACGGCGACGGAACCAGCATCGGTGACGAATCGCCGCATCTCGAGGAATGGATCGCTCGCGGAAACTGATTCGGGTCAGCGTGCCTAACGTCCGGTTCCACACATCGGTGAGAGGGTGGAACCGGACATCTGCAACTTGCCGTGTGTTTCGTTTGGAGGATCTTCCGTGCTGCGCCGCTCTACTTTCTGGTCTCGCCCGACTCTTCTCGTGATCGGACTGGGCGCTGCGTTGGCACTTGCCGGGTGCGGCTCCGATGTGGCGGGTACGCCCGCGCCCGTCGGTCAAGGGGATGCGTCCGCGACGCCGAGCGATGGCGACGATCTCGACGCTCTGCTCATCGATCCGTCGGTGTTCCCGCCGTCGTACGACGCCATCGTCCTGCCACCGCAGGCAATTGCGCAAGCATCGCCGGATCTCACGGGCATTCCGGCCGGAGCCGAGGTGTCGCCCGCAGGATGCAAGCCGAAGGACGTACAACCCGGCTCGGCATCGATGATCGTGGGTACGGACAACGCCAATCGAGCCACGATCTCGGTCGAGCTCATCTCGGTG
>NZ_LVCV01000349.1 GCF_001647195.1 Rhodococcus sp. EPR-157
GATCCACCGTCACCCCCGCCCCGCCGATCGATGCCGACGAGACGCTCGCGGTTCGTCAGACCGTGTCCTCGGGAACCGGAACGGATTCGGTCACTCAGTCGATGCTGACGCTGATGGCGCAGGTCGGAGATGTGCGGATCGCCGCCACCTACATGTCCTTCGACAGCGGATCCACCGATGCCGCTACCTTGGACGAGGTCTTCACCGCCGCGGTGCAGAAGGTCAAAGCGGGTTAGCACAGACCTCCGACCGGCCTTGCGGTCGAGGACGCTGCCGACGGCAGTTCTCCACAGGGTAGGGCGTTGTCCACATGCCTTTCTTCCGCCCCAGGTCGATCGTCTCGCGGCGGGCACGACGCGGTGCACTCTGTGCGTCATGACGACATATTCCGACACTCAGTCCCCGATGCCCGAAGGTGTTTCGGGACCGGGGGACCTCCTCGCCGCAATCCCGGCCTTCCTGGGCTTCACGCCGCACCGATCGCTCGTCGTCATCTGTCTGGACGACACCGCGGGCGGCGGACCCACGATCGGCATGGTCATGCGCCACGATCTGAAGCTGCCGGAGCCGGTGGAAGACGAGCATCAGCTCTGGGGCCGAGTGAGCGCCGAGATGGCGGAGGTCACGGCCCATTTCGCCGAAATCTGCGCACGTGACGACGTACGGGGAGCATTGGCTCTGATCGTGGACGACCGCGCCCGGCCGAGCGAGAGAGGTACGAGAGCCGATCGGCACTGTCGAGCCGTCGCTCGGCGACTTGCACGAGACCTTCGCGACCGAGGGACGGAGCTGGCTCAGGTCTACCTGACAGCCGAGCTCGTCCTTGGCGGCCGATGGTGGACTGCGTTCGGACCGGCGGAGAGTGGCACGATCCCGGATCCGACTACCTCGCCGGTCACCCTTGCATACCTGCTCGAGGGCAGGGGTGTCCACGAGTCGCGGGACAAGCTCGCAGAAGCGATCGAGCCCGTCGACACCGCAGTCAGCCGTACCGTCGAGGAACTCCTCCGCTCGGGACGCTCGCGCGATCGTGGTTCGGATCGAATGCGACTCGACGCAATCCTGTCTCGACTTGCGATGTGGGCGGCTTCGTCACCGGACCACCCCGCCGTGGTTGCACTACCCGCCGAGACGATCGCCGAGTTCGGTCTCGCGCTGCGGAATGTCATGGTGCGAGACAGCTTGCTCGCGATCACACTGACCGGTTTCGCCGAGCTCGCCGAACAGCTGTGGAGCTATCTGATGCGGATTCTGCCTGCGCCCGAACGCGCATGTCCAGCGACGCTGTTGGGGTTCAGTGCCTATGCTCGCGGCGAAGGTGCCCTGGCGACGTTGGCGCTCGACATCGCGCTGGATGCCGACCCCGACTATTCGCTCGCGCAATTGCTGGATCGGTCGTTGTTGGCTGGTGCGCGGCCGGCGATGATCCGGGAAGTTGCGCTCAGTGGCTACGCGGTGGCCGAGCTGTGCGGAGTTCGGCTACCGCCCCCACTCGAATGACTAGACAGTCGACTTCGCCGCGTGCGATCGGTCGCCGAGATTCTGCAGATACGTCCATGCGTCACGGACGATGACGTCCAGATCCGTGTTGACGGGGGACCAACCGAGCTCGGCCATCGCACGTTCGCTCGACGCGATGAGAACAGCTGGATCACCGGCGCGGCGCGGCGCGTCCTCGACTGCGATCGGCAACCCGGTCACTCGCGCGCAGGCGTCGATGACTTCGCGTACCGAAAAGCCGGTTCCGCTACCGAGATTGAGGATGCGATGCGTGCTGGGCTGTGCAGACTCGAGGGCAAGAATGTGAGCTTCCGCGAGGTCCAAGACATGGATGTAGTCGCGAACTGCGGTGCCGTCCGGGGTCGGCCAGTCGGTGCCGAAGACCGAAATCTTCTCGCGCTGGCCCAGTGCGGTCTGTAGCACCAGCGGAATCAAATGTGTTTCGACGACCCGGTTTTCACCGAAACCACGGTAGGCACCGGCGACGTTGAAATAACGAAGGCTGGTGGCCGCGAGACCGTAGGCGTCGGCGTACGAGGTGATCGCATGGTCGATCGCCAACTTCGTTGCACCGTACGGATTCGTGGGCGCCGTGGGCATGGACTCGGTAATAGGCGTGCGGTCGGGCTCGCCGTAGGTCGCCGCGGTGGAGGAGAACACCAGGCGTGGTGTGTTCGACGCGCGGATAGCGTCGAGCAACGCAATTGTGGTGACCACGTTGCCGGACCAATACTGCGCCGGCGCGATCACCGACTCACCGACGAGTGACTGGGCGGCGAAGTGAAGGACTCCGTCGAACTCGCCGCCATCGAGCACTGACGCCGCGACGTCCTTGATGTCGGCTTCGATGAAGGTGGCCTGCGCGGGCACCGCATCGCGGTTGCCGGTCGACAGGTTGTCCACCACGACCACTTCATGGCCGCGATCGAGCAGAACTGCAGCGCAGACGCTTCCCACGTACCCGGCGCCGCCGGTTACCAACAACTTCACTCGTGAACTCCTGATAGACATCGGCGGGTCTGTGCATGGCAGCGCCCCAGTCGGGCCGGGAGCCATGACGTTCGGTCAGGCCCCCGCGCCGCGACGTGAAGCGTTCTCAGACCCTCTTCACCTGAACGGCGTGGGCCATCTCTTCCGAGATGTCGATTCCGCCATGACCTGGCACTGTGATGGTGACCGTGCCGGGCTTCGCTTCGACCGTGACCCGGGCATCGGGGACGACGCCGGCGTCACGGAGCTGCGAGATGACCTCAGGGTCGGATTGCACATGTTCGGCCAACCGACGCACGACGACTGCGGTGGCAGCACCGTGCGGAAGGTCGGTCAGCCGTACGAGATCCTCCGGTGCCGCGGCCGGCTGTCCGAGCCCGAGCTCTTCCAATCCCGGAATGGGATTGCCGTACGGCGACGTGGTCGGATTGTTCAACACGGCGAACAGGCGACGCTCCACCTCTTCGCTCATGACGTGCTCCCACCGGCACGCTTCGGCGTGTACGTCTTCCCAGCGGAGACCGATGACATCGACGAGCAGGCGCTCGGCGAGACGGTGCTTGCGCATCACCGACACGGCGAGGCTGCGCCCCTTCTCCGTCAACTCCAGATGGCGGTCACCTGCGACCGACAACAAGCCGTCACGTTCCATCCGTGCGACAGTTTGACTGACGGTGGGACCGCTCTGCTCGAGGCGTTCTGCGATACGTGCCCGCAGGGGCACCACGCCCTCTTCTTCCAAATCGTAGATCGTCCGGAGGTACATCTCCGTGGTGTCGACCAGATCCTTCACACTCAACCCCTTCGTCGCGTCCGATTCTACCGTTGATCGGCGCATATTGGCGCCGCAGGTCGGTCCGGTGGCGTGCCGCCCGTCCGTACTCGCCGGTAACCGAGTGCAACACTGCGGGATGCTCGCACAGTCCCGGTACGACAAGTAGCGTTGCGTTCCATGGCAGACCAGGCAATGCAGCCGCCGCCGGGAATACCGGGAACAGCGCAGGACATCGTCGTCTGGAGCGCCGATTACCTGTCGTACCGGTGGAGTGACGACCATCCGATGAACCCCACCCGTCTCGACCTGACGATGTCGCTCGCCCGCCAGATCGGCGTACTCGACGGCATCGAGCTCGTCGAGCCGATGGCGGCTTCCGACCAGGAATTGCTCAGAATCCACACTCCCGCCTACATCGAGGCCGTCAAACGCGCGCCCGGCAAGGGCATGTCCATACTGAATCCGGACCAGGTGGAGCACGGGCTCGGCTCCGATGACAATCCAGTGTTCGAGAAAATGCACGAAGCGTCGGCGATGCTGACCGGTGGATCGTTGACCGCCGCTCGCGAGATCGCCTCGGGGCGTGCCCGTCGCGCGGTCAGCATCGGCGGCGGAATGCACCACGCCATGCCGGACTGGGCATCGGGGTTCTGCGTGTACAACGACGCGGCAGTGGCCATATCGTGGTTGCTGGACAACGGCTTCGACCGGATCGCGTACATCGACGTCGACGCCCATCACGGCGACGGCGTCCAGCACGCCTTCCTGCACGACCCGAGAGTGTTGACGGTGTCGCTGCACCAGCATCCGGCAACGTTGTGGCCGAATACCGGATGGTCGAGCGAAGTGGGATCGGGTGCAGCCGAAGGAACGTCGCTCAACATTCCGCTGCTTCCAGGCACGGGTGATCGTCTGTGGCTCAGGGCGTTTCATGCGATTGTCCCGGGCGCGATCGCTGCGTTTCGGCCGCAGATCATAGTCAGTCAATGCGGCGTGGACAGTCACCGCGAAGATCCGCTTGCCGATCTCGCGCTGACGGTCGACGGTCAGAATGCTGCGTTCCTGGCTATGCGGAAACTGGCGGACGATCACGCCGAGGGACGCTGGCTCGCAGTCGGAGGTGGCGGTTACGGACTTGTTCGCGTCGTCCCCCGCGCGTGGGCGCATCTGATCGCCGCCGCACTCGGTCGTCACATCGATCCGCAGACGCCGGTCCCCGAGATGTGGCGGGATCGCGTGCGAGCCATGGCTCCCAGCGTCGACCTGCCCCAGGTCATGGGGGATGGCGGCGACATCGACTATCCCGCCTGGGATGGACCGGGAGGAGCCGTCGAGGGTTCGACCGAGGCGGCAGATCGGGCGCTCGAGCGAGTGGATTCGGCGATCATCGCAACCAGGCGGGCCAGCTTCCCACTACTCGGACTCGATCCGGAGGATCCTCGTGACTGAACCCACTGCCAAGGAAAGAGAACGGTTGACGGCTGAGACGTCCTTCCCCAAGCACTGGGTCGCCGACGTGCTCGCGTCCGACGGGGGAGTGGTCCATCTTCGGGCGATCGTGCCTTCGGATGCCGATGCGCTCATCGCGTTTCACAGCCGGTTGTCCGAACGGACACGGTACTTACGGTATTTCGGACCGTATCCGACCATGCCGCAGCGCGACGTATTGAACTTCACGACGGTCGACCACCACGCACGAGTGGCATTCGTAGCCGTTCTCGGCGACGACATCATCGCGGTCGGGCGATACGAACGGCTTCCCGAGGGCGACGGCAACTCCGCGGAAGTCGCGTTCGTCGTCGCCGACTCACATCAGGGGCGCGGCCTCGGGCCGATCCTGTTGGAGCATCTCGCCGGCGCCGCCGCCGAGAACGGCGTGTCGATGTTCGTCGCCGAGGTGCTCGCCGAGAACCGCAACATGGTCACTGTCTTCCGTGAAGCCGGATATCAAGTGTCGAGAAGCTTCGAAGGGGGCGTCCTGCGACTCGAATTCGCGATCGACCCCAGCGAAGCTCTCCTGTCGGTTCGTAACTCGCGTGAGCGTGCCGCTGAGGCCCGCAGCGTGCGCAATGTGCTCAGCCCAACCTCGGTGGCGGTCATCGGTGCGTCGACAGACAGTTCGAAGGTCGGCAACGCGGTGCTCGCGAATCTCCTTGCGGGCGGGTTCACCGGTCCGGTGTATCCGGTCAATGCCGATCATCGATCGGTCAGGGGGGTGCGCGCGTACCGCACCGTGCGGGAGATTCCCGACCCAGTCGACTTGGCAATCGCTGCAGTACCGGCGGATGCGATCGACGATGTGCTCGACGATTGTCTCGACAAGGGCGTCAAAGCTCTCGTCGTGGTGTCGGGAGGGTTCGGTGAGTCCGGTCCCGAAGGCCAGGAGAACGAGCGCAGACTCGCGCTCGCCGCGCGCGCTCACGGTATGAGGTTGGTCGGACCCAACGCGCTCGGAGTAGCCAATACCGACCCGGAGTTCGCGTTGAACGCCACTCTGGCTCCGCACCTGCCGATGCCGGGTCGTGTCGGATTCTTCTGTCAGTCCGGGGCATTGGGCATTGCCATTCTCGATCAGGCGTCCAAACGTAGTCTCGGGTTCTCGACGTTCGTCTCGGCCGGAAACCGAGCGGACGTATCCGGAAACGACCTGCTGCAGTACTGGGATTCCGATCCCGCGACCGAGGTAGTGCTGCTGTATCTCGAAAGCTTCGGTAACCCGCGGAAATTCACGCGCATCGCGCGGCGGGTTGCGCGATCCAAGCCCATCGTGGCAGTCAAGAGCGGACGTGGGGCAGTTCCACCCGCGCTCGCCACCGGGCCCGACATCGACGATTCGATCGTCAAGGCGCTGTTCGAGCAGGCCGGCGTCATTCAGGTAGACACCATCGCACAGCTCTTCGACTGTGCGATTCTCCTCGGCTATCAGCCGTTGCCGACCGGGCCTTGCGTTGCCGTCGTCGGGAACTCGACTGCGCTGGGGGTCCTTGCCGTCGACGCCGCGCGCGCCGAAGGTTTGCATGCGGGAGCTCCGATCGACGTCGGTCCGCAGGCAGGACCGCAGGAGTTCGCGGCGGCCGTGTCCGGGGCGATGGCAGCCGGCGACGTGGACTCGGTGATCGTCGTGTTCGTACCGCCCGTCGCCGTCACGGTCGAGCCGTTTGCCGAAGCTCTCGGCAATGCGGTGCTCGGTGCCGACAAACCCGTTCTGACCACGTTCCTCGCGACCGAGGGGATTCCCGACGTACTGGCTGTGCGGGGCGAGCAGGGACAGCCCATCCGAGGTTCGGTTCCTTCGTACTCGAGTCCGGAACGAGCCGTTACGGCACTCGCGAAAGCGTGGCGATACAGCGCGTGGCGTAGTCGGCCGGCATCGCAACCGATTCGGCCGAACGGTACGGACTCCGAACGAGCCGCCGCACTCGTCCGAGGGTGGTCGGCGGGCGAGACCGATCGGTGGTTGTCGGATTTCGAGACGGCAGAGTTGTTGTCCTGCTACGGGATCGAGGTTGTCGAGTTCAGATCCGTCACCGACGAAGACGAGGCAGTGGCCGCCGCAGACGAACTGGGGTACCCCGTCGCATTGAAGGCCACGGGTGAGCAGTGGAGGCATCGGCCGGATCTCGGCGGAGTGCGACTCGATCTGGTGGGTGCCGACGCAGTGCGATTCGCCTATCGCACGCTCGCGGCAGATTCCGGCGAACCGCTGCTACATGTGCAGAAAATGGCGATCAAGGGTATCGGCTGTGTCGTCCGAGTTCAGGACGATCCGAGTTTCGGTTCGCTCATCTCGTTCGGGCTGGCGGGAGTCATATCCGATCTTCTCGGCGACCGGGCATTTCGAGTTCTACCGTTGACCGAGGATGAGGCCGTCCAGCTGATCGATGCGCCGAAGGCGGCGCCGCTGCTGTCCGGCTATCGAAATGCGGTGCCCGTCAACAAGAGTGCGCTCGTCGATCTCGTACAGCGCGTGTCGGCGATGGCCGACGACATACCGGAGATTCGAGAACTCGCGTGCGAGCCGGTACTGGCGTCGGCAAACGGGGCACAGATAACCGACGCCCGACTACGCATCGGGCCGCAGCCGAGCCGGAACGATCTCGGTCCGCGGCGCCTGCGCTGAGCAAGCACGCACCCACAACCTTGCCTCGGTTTCGACCCCTATGCGCCTGGTCGGCAGCCGCGCGTCGTCACGACCCGGGAACCCCCAGCAGGGGCAGCGACGGCGAACATATCGGCGTCGCCGTGTACTTCGCGTCGAGAGCGCCGAGCACGATATGTGCCGTCGTAGGCGAGTAAGTGAGCTGATAGTGGTCCGAGTAGTCCTGGCTGCATAGGTCCTGGACGACGACGTTGCTCACGTTCCGTCCTTCGAGCACGCCGGTCGTGTACGGGGTGGCGTTCTGGTCGTAGCGCGTCATGATGTTGGTGAACTGCACGGCGGGTGCCGCATCGCCGTGCGGGTCGAGTTCGGCGAGGAATGCCGAGCCGGACACCATGTCGCGGCACGCCCCGCACACGTCCGTCAGCACCTGCCCGGCAGGTGAGGAATACAGCTCGCCGATCAGACCGGCGAGCCCCCACTGGGAGGTGCCCCGATACAGGGGCGCGATGCCGATGTACCGGCCGACCTTGTCGGCACCCCCGAGCCGGGTCAGGAAGTGGAACGGTATCGTCCCTCCCTCGGAGTGCCCGATCAGGTCGATCTCGTCGGCGCCGGTGCCGACGAGGACCTCGTCGACGAACCGGGCGAACTCGGCGGCGCTCGGCTCGACGGGCGTGATGCCGCCGAGTGTGCCGGAGAAATCCGCCCTGCCGTAGTCGAAGGTGAACACGCAGAAGCCGTGATCGCGGAGCAGCGGAGCCAGAGCCTGCCACGTCAGTGTGGAGTTCGAGACGAACCCGTGCAGAAGGACGACAGGGTTTCGCTCCGACCGGCAGGTGGGTTCGTTGGTGCCCGGCGGATCGCTGCCCGGGTCAGCGACCTGTGCCCGGATCCCGGCCACGTAGCTGAACGGGTAGTCCGCCGGTTCCGGTGCCTGCTGTGCGATGGCCGGCGCGGCCGTCGCTGCCATGACGGCTACGACGGTAGCAGCCGAGATGGCGGTGGCGAGTGCGTGCACGAATCGGATACTCATGACTCCTCCTCGGTTGACTGACCGGTCGGTCATTAACGGGAACGGTACACTCACGACCCGGACGAGGGAAGGTGGTCTCTGTGGCACGTCCCGCTGGACCTGGACGTCGAGCGCTGCTCGATGCGGGATTGTCGCTTGCGGAAGAGAAGGGCGTCGGCGCGCTGTCGATCAGCGCCGTGACCACCACCGCCGGGATGGCCAAAGGTAGCTTTTACCAGCATTTTCCGGATCGGCATAGCTACATCGTCGAGCTTCATCGCAGATACCACGACCAGCTGGAATCCCTGATGACGTCGGCGATCGAGGGGCAGCCCCCTGGGATCGAACGGCTACGCACCGGGTTCGTCGCCTTCCTCGACGCCTGCCTGGCTACGCCGGGAACGAAAGCGTTTCTTGCACAGGCACGATCGGAAACCGACTTGGGCGAGCAGGTTGCCGAGCGCAATGCGATGTTCGCCGCTCTCGTACGCGCTGATCTCGAGGCGATCGGATGGTCGCCGGCTGCACCGGTCGCGGTACTCGCAGTCGCGATGGCTGCCGACGTGAGCCTTCAGGAGCTCGGTGCGCGGGGGCCCCGTGACGACCTGCGGGCCGCGGTTCTGGCGATCGTGGCACATCCGGTAGACATCGCGGTGCCGCAGTCATGACGACGGCGCGTATCGCCGTGGGCTTGCCGGGCCCGTTCTTCTTGATACGAGTAAAGGAGCCATCAGATCGCTACGGCGCGTGGAACGTTCCGATACCTGGGATCGACGGCTGGCCGGCTGTCGGCACGAATGGTGATCCGACTACCTGTGTTGTCAACAAGATTCGGCCCGATCCGGTGTGCGCAACAACGCTGGTCGGCGTCGGGTCGATGAAGAACTCACAGGGCTTGACAGTGACCGACCCACTGGCCCCGGTAGTGATGTTGAGGTAGGAAATCTTGACGAGAGCACGTCCGGCCGTCGTCGCACACGCCGAGGGGCTGGCGGGAGCGGCGAATTCTGTCGTCGTCGGAGCAAGTGACCGTGCTGTCACTGTCGCGAAGACAGGCCCCGGAACGATGAGTCCGCTGACCGCGAAGGCTGTCGCGGGGATCTGATACACAGGCACGGCGACGGGGGCGGCCTGTGCGACTCCACCTCCCACGAACACAGCTGCGAAAACTGCCGCGATGGTTGCACATCGAAGTCCGAGGTTGCGCACCGCCTTTTCCCTTCTCGTCGTGAGTCGAAGTCGGGACGGTGGGCTCTTTCGGGTCATCGCCCGGGTTGGTGCGGCCTGCACGGTCGTCGACTGTTGAGCTCTGTTTCGGGTTTATCGACGTGCACCGCGGCCGCATTACCAAACCGGAATCACGGTTCGATGTCGTTACGTTGCGGAGTGTCAGTCGCTTGCGACGAGATCACCGATGCGTGTGGTGTTGCCGGTCCTGTCTGTCCATACGGCCACGTTGTCGGCGAGCGTAGGGTGCATGAAGCCACCGGTGTCACCCCATGGCCAGGCTGTGCCGACTTCGGCGATTTCGGTTTGGACCAGATCGGCCATCGACACCAGCGCTGTCTCTTCGTCGGCATCGACGGTCGCTCCCATTCCGTTGCCGCGAAACCCGCCCGGCTTCTCGCCTGCGATGGTGATCGAGCTCGTCAGCCACACTGCGCCCCCGTCGGGGTCGTATTCGGCCACCCAGTCGATGTGCTCGATATCGTCGCCGTACCGACGCGCACGGAGGTCATGGCTCAGCTGGTCGAGCCCACGCAACCATGGGTCGGGAAGATCGCACTGCGTCACCTCGACTCCGAGTGGTGTCCAGATCGCGGTCAACACTTGCTCTCGGAAGGGATGCACTGCTGCGAGTATGGCAGGTGCCGCTGCGGACGCTAGGTGCGCTGGTTTTCGGTAGAAGCCGAACGCGGCTGGGACGGGTAAGTCCAGTGACCGACTCTGCTCACGTGAGCGAGTTTCACGCAGCGGTCGAACCGAGATCCCAGAGGGGGGAGAGACCTCGGTTCGGCCACCGCATGAGGTGAGACAGTAGGAGCATTCACTACCGTTCCACCAGCTTCAGGGGGCTTGTCGGTTCTCGATCAGCTGGCGTACGAGCGGAGCTTCTCGGCGCGATCGCCCTGGCGTAGCTTCACCATGACTTCGCGTTCGATCTGACGCACACGCTCACGGGAAAGTCCGAAAAGCTTGCCGATCTGATCCAGCGTTCGTGGCTGGCCGTCGTCGAGACCGTAACGCAGACGAATCACCTGCTGCTCGCGCTCGTCGAGTGTCCCGAGGACGGTCCGGACATCGCTGTGCAGGAGCCCTGCGATCACCGCGTTCTCGGCGGACGTCGCCTCGGAATCCTCGATGAAGTCGCCCAGTGGCGCTTCTTCGTCGCTTCCCACCGGCATGTCCAGGCTCACCGGATCGCGGCTGTGATCGAGGAGGTCGGCGATCTTCTCCGCTGGAATCCCCGACTCGTTCGACAGTTCCTCGTCGGTCGCTTCCCGTCCGAGCTGCTGGTGGAGTTCCCGCTTGATACGAGCCAGCTTGTTCACCTGCTCGACCAGGTGCACTGGAAGCCGAATCGTGCGACTCTGATCGGCCATGCCACGCGTGATGGCCTGACGAATCCACCACGTGGCGTATGTGGAGAATTTGAAGCCCTTGGCGTAATCGAACTTCTCCATCGCGCGGATCAGCCCCAGGTTGCCTTCTTGGATGAGATCGAGCAGAGGCATTCCACGACCGGTGTATCTCTTGGCCAGCGACACGACGAGGCGAAGGTTGGCTTCCAACAAGTGGCTACGGGCTGCACTTCCGTCGCGCACGATGATGGCCAGATTCCGCTTCTTCGCTGCTGTCAGGCGCTTGGTGTTTTCCAGCACGTTCTTCGCGTAGAGCCCCGCCTCGATGCGCTTGGCGAGGTCCACTTCCTCGTCGGCCGTCAGCAGCGCTGTGCGGCCGATTCCGTTGAGGTAGACGCGAACGAGGTCCGCTGCCGGGCTCTGAGCGTCGAGATCGGCATCGGTGGGGCGCGGGCGGGTCGTGGTGCTGGGGCTGGTCATGACTTGCCTCCTGATCGGTGGTGTCTCATAGGGCTCAACGTCCGGAAGACTTTGAAAAGTTCCCGCGCTGCACCCCGTGATACCCGTCTGACCAGGCTCTATCCCTTACTTGTCCTGAGAAGTTGCTGAGAAGGTGTCAGGGCTGGGAACGCGGGTGCACATACCCGCCGGTCGGACCAAGCCGTGCCGAAGAAGACCCACCACCAGCTCGGTCGCGGAGCTCGTCAACTCGTCGACATCAAGATCGTTCGCCGCCGCGAGCAACTCGATTAGTTCGTTCAGTCGAAGTCCCCCCGGGGACAGTCCGGACAGCAGGGTGGCGCCGAGTTCGTCGATCTCGTGCTGCCAATTCGGCCCGTTTCCACGGTGCACACGCGTCACCTCGCGTGCCCAGCCCTCGGCGCCGGGCAGATAGACCCGTTCGAGCGCGGTCGAGAAGTCCAGCTCGAAGATCGAATCCACGGGATCGTTCTCTCGTAGCCACTCCAGGCGCGCGAAATAGTCGACGGCCTCGTTGCCGAGCGGGTCGTCGAACGCGTGCCGAAGGTCCTCGGCCAGCACATCCGTCGGCAGATCCGTCCGACGGAGATAAACGAAGCCGAACCCGATGCCGGTGACGTCGGCAGCGGCGAAATGCTCGAGCCACGCGGTTGCCTGGGCGGCCCCGGCATCATCACGCGGGTCGACTCCGCCGTCACGCATCCAGGTGCCGACATACAGTGCGGGGTCGGCGACATCGCGCTGCAGTATCCACGCATCGACCCCGTGATCGGGCAGCCAGGACGCCACACGAGCGCGCCAGTCTTCGCCGTCGACGTGCACCCACGACGCGAGGATGGCAGCGGTACCGCCCGGATTCAGGTGCGCGGGCGCATTCTCGATCATCAGCTTGCTCGCACCGTCCAGGTCGAGTCCCGAATCGCGATAGCTGTGGTCGACCGTGCCGAGGCCGACGACGAACGGAGGGTTCGCCACGATGCGATCGAATGTCCGACCTGCCACCGGTTCGAACCACGACCCACGGATCAACTCGGCATCGAGCTGGTTGAGCGCCATGGTTGCGGCGGCAAGGAGCATCGCGCGTTCACTGATGTCGGTGCACGTCACCGAACTGGCGTACCCGGCAGCATGCACGGCTTGGACCCCGCAGCCTGTACCGACGTCCAGTACGGAACCGACCGGCGTCGTCGGTGTACCTCGCAGCAGGGACAACGACGCCTGGCCGACTCCGAGGACATGATCGGCAGCAGTCGGGGCGGGGCGCATGCTGCCGTCCAGATCCGACACGACCCATCGTGTGCCGGTGCCGGTGTCCAACGGTCTGATGTCGATCGCGGCTCGAACGAGCCCGGGACCACTGCGCACGAGAACCGAGGCGGCGATCGCGTCGTCGAGAGAGAGTGGCGCGAGCGCCGATGCAGCATCGGCGTCGGCGATGTCGTCCACCAGCAGGAACATTCGGATGAGAACGCCGAGATCACCGTGGGATCGGGACGCGATCCGCACTGGAACGGGTTCACTGCGACCGAGCGCGGCGTGCGCATCGTCGCCGAGGGCGTCGAGAAGAGCGT